>NCKG01000113.1:0-6571 GCA_002279095.1 Cellulomonas sp. 14-74-6 | reverse complement strand
CTATGCGATGACGCCAGAGGGTGTTGAAATGAACATTAAGGCGCTGGCAGCAATTGGAATCAAGGCGAAGAAAGAGTATTTCGACACATCTCTCCTCGCTGAGCTATGACCGCATCGCTCCCTTCGCTCTTGATTTCTCAGCTTGAGAAGTCGTTCTCCGTGGGGGGCAAGGCAGTTCGGGCATTGCAAGACATCTCGCTGAGCTGTCCTGAGGGTTCGTTCACTGCACTCATCGGCCCATCTGGCTGCGGCAAATCCACTTTGCTGAGGATCATCGCGGGGCTTGAGAGCGGGGATAGTGGCAAGGTACTTGTCGGGGGATCCATGCCCGATGTGCTGCGCCGCAGGGGTGCGTTAGGAGTAGCCTTTCAGGATCCTGCACTCCTGCCTTGGCGTAGTGTTAGACGCAACGTCGCACTGCCATTTGATGTACTAGGTCATCGCCCGACAAATTGGCGGCCCCGCGTCGATAGTCTGATCAGACTAGTTGGACTTTCTGCATTCGCAGACGCACTTCCCCGCCAGCTTTCCGGCGGTATGCGCCAGCGCGCGCTCATCGCGATCGGCCTGGCGGCACGGCCCAAGCTGCTGATCGCCGACGAGCCGACGTCGGCCCTGGACGTGACGGTGCAGCGCAAGATCCTCGACCACCTCGAGGGTCTGACGGACCAGCTGGGCACGGCGGTCCTGTTCATCACGCACGACCTGGGCCTCGCGGCGGAGCGCGCCGAGCACCTCGTCGTGATGTACCGCGGCCAGGTGGTCGAGTCCGGGCCGGCTCGCAAGATCCTCGCCGACCCGCAGCACCCGTACACCAAGCGGCTGGTCGCCTCGGCGCCCTCCCTTGCGTCGCGGCGGATCCAGAGCGCCAAGGAGCGCGGCGAGCGCGCCACGGAGCTGCTGGCCATCACGCACGGCGACGGCGTGAGCCCCGCTCGGCAGGAGCTGATCCGTGTCGAGCACCTGACGAAGGTCTTCGAGCTGCGCGGTGGCGGCGCCGGCGCCGCCAAGGAGTTCAAGGCGGTCGACGACGTCTCGTTCACCGTCCGCCGTGGCACCACGATGGCGCTGGTGGGCGAGTCGGGCTCCGGCAAGTCGACCGTCGCCAACATCATGCTGAACCTGCTGCAGCCCACCGAGGGGAAGATCTACTTCGAGGGCACGGACCTGCACCAGCTCGATCGCAAGGGCGAGTTCGGCTTCCGACGTCGGGTGCAGCCGATCTTCCAGAACCCGTACGGGTCGCTGGACCCGATGTACTCGATCTTCCGCACGCTCGAGGAGCCGCTGCGGATCCACCACGTCGGTGACAAGAAGGCCCGCGAGAAGCGGGTGCGCGAGCTGCTCGACATGGTGGCGCTGCCGGCGTCGACCATGCGGCGGTTCCCCAACGAGCTGTCCGGTGGCCAGCGGCAGCGCATCGCCGTCGCCCGGGCGCTCGCGCTCGAGCCCGACGTGATCGTGTGCGACGAGGCGGTCTCCGCCCTGGACGTGCTGGTGCAGGCGCAGATCCTCACACTGCTGAACGACCTGCAGGCCGAGCTGGGCCTGACGTACCTGTTCATCACGCACGACCTGGCCGTGGTGCGGCAGATCGCCGACGAGGTCTCCGTCATGCAGTCCGGTCGCATCGTCGAGGCGGCCACCACAGACGAGGTGTTCGACAACCCGCGCGAGGAGTACACGCGCGAGCTGCTGAACGCGATCCCGGGTGCGCACCTCGACGTGTTCGGCGCCCCGCCGGCCGCCTGAGCACCGTGCGCCGCCGTCGTGGGCAGCTGATCGCCGCCCTCGTGGCGGCGGCCGCCCTCACGGTGGCCGGCTGCACCGCCACCACGGTCGACCCGCAGCGGTCGCGGACCGTGGTGGTCACGGTCGACGTGCCGTTCGAGTCGCTCAACGCCGCGACGACCGCGGGTCGGACACCAGGCAGCACGCTGGTCCGCGGTCTGGTGCAGGACCGGTTCACCACGGTGGACGAGGCAGGATCCGTGCTCCCGGACACGGCGATCGGCACGGTCGAGAAGACGTCCGACGACCCGTTGACCGTGCGGTACACCGTCGCACCGAACGCCCGCTGGTCGGACGGTGTGCCGGTCACCGGCGACGACCTGCTGCTGGAGTGGGCGGCGCGGTCGGGTCAGCTCGACGAGACCCCGCCGGACACCGGTGCCGGCGGTACCGCGACGGCGAACCCTGCGCCGAGCGGCTCCACGACGGTGCCGGCCGTGCCGGGCACCACGTCCGCCGCGGCGAGCACCGCGCCCGCACCGAGCTCCTCGGCGACCCCGTCGACCGCGCCCGGCTCGGACACCGTGTGGTTCGGCGCCGTGTCGCCGGTGCTGGTGCACGCCCCTGCCGTGCCGACGGTGGACGAGCACGGGCTCACGCTCGTGTACGCGGACCCGGTCGCAGACTGGCAGTCGGCGCTCGACGTCAACCTTCCCGCCCATGTCGTCGGCCGGCTCGCCCTGGGCGGCGCGACGGCTTCGACCGCGGACGCTGCGGCGTCCTCCACGCCCGCGACGGACGACGGGTCGCCCGCTCCGACGTCGACCGCCGGGGCAGACGCGGCGCGCTGGTCCGCCCTGGTCACGGCGGCGATCCAGCATGCCGACCGGAACGCGCTGATCCCGATCTCGCGCGTGTGGCGCACCGCGGCGGACGCCGCGGCGTTGAAGGACGACCCCGCCGCTGCGGTGACCACCGGCCCGTACCGGCTCGACGTGGTGGACCCCGGCAAGCGGGTCGAGCTGGTCCGCAACGAGGCGTACTCCGGTGCCCGCCCTGCCGCGTACGACCGCGTGGTGGTGCGCTCCGACCTCGACCCGCTCGCCCAGGTGGCGGCCCTGCGCGCCGGCACGGCGGACGTGGTGGCTCCCGTCGCGACGGCGGACGTCCGCTCGGCGCTGCAGAAGGTGCCGAACGTCCGGGTGTCCGACGGTGGTGGTGCGGTGCTGCAGCTCCAGCTGCAGGAGGGCGGCGGCAGCGTCTTCGACCCGGCGCACTGGAGCTCGTCCGGTGCCGACGGCACGGCGCGGGCGGCGGCCCTGCGCGCGGCCTTCGTCGGTGCGGTGGACCGCGCCCGGCTGGCCGCCCTCGCCCACGCGTCCCCGAGCGACGCCGTCCTCGCCGCCGTCGGGCCGCGCGTGACGGGCTCGACGGCGGCACCGAGCTCGTCGTCCAGCCCGGCTCCCGGCGCCACGACGACGAGCGCTCCGGAACCGTCGGTGACACCGGGCGGCCCGTCCGCAGGCCCGACGGGCGGGGCGTCCGCGGCGGGCGTGCCGGTCCGCGTCCTGGTGAGCACGGACGACGAGGTGCGCCGGGACATGCTGGTGGCCCTGACGACGCAGCTGGCCCCCGCGGGGTTCGCGGTCACGCAGGCGCGGCCCTCCGACCCGGCCACGGCGCTGTGGGCGGACCCGGGCTCCTGGGACGTCGCCCTGCTGCCCGTGCCGCAGAGTCCCGCACCGGTCGCCTCCGTGCTGGCCCGGTGGCGCACGGGCGGCGCCACCAACGTCACGTCGCACCGCGACCCTGCCCTGGACACGCTGCTGGACCAGGCTGCGAGGCAGACCGATGCGGCGGCCCTCACCGCGTCGCTCGCCACCGTCTCGACGGCACTCACCGCGGCGGAGGTCGTGGTGCCCCTGGCGCGTCAGCCGGAGCTGGCGGCGACCGTCGGTGCCGGGACGTCGACCGCTTCGTCCGACGGCCGGCCTCGGCTGGCACAGGTTCCTGCCATCCCGTGGGGGTCGGCCGACCTGACGTCGTGGTGGCGCTGGGCGAGCACGGCCTCCTGAGGCCTGCCCTCGCAGGGAGGCGCAGCCGCCGGCCCCGGTCGCCGGGCCGACCCGGGGCTCGCGGCGCGGACCGCGTAGAATCGTCGGGCGCCCGTCGTCGTGGCGCGCTCCCCACCCTCGAACAGAGATGAGTCTCGTATGCCCGCCGTGCGTCCGGACCTGCGCAACGTCGCGATCGTCGCGCACGTCGACCACGGCAAGACCACCCTGGTCGACGCCATGCTGTGGCAGACCGGGGCGTTCGGCGCCCACGAGCACGTCGAGCGGCGCGCGATGGACTCCGGCGAGCTCGAGCGCGAGAAGGGCATCACGATCCTCGCCAAGAACACCGCGGTCCGGTACTCCGGCCCCGCGGCGGCGGAGGCGGGCCAGCCCGACGGAATCACGATCAACGTGATCGACACCCCGGGCCACGCCGACTTCGGTGGCGAGGTGGAGCGCGGCCTGTCGATGGTCGACGGCGTGGTGCTGCTGGTGGACGCGAGCGAGGGCCCGCTGCCGCAGACCCGGTTCGTGCTGCGCAAGGCCCTGGCGGCCAAGCTGCCGGCGATCCTCGTCGTGAACAAGGTCGACCGGCCGGACGCGCGCATCAGCGAGGTCGTCTCCGAGACGACGGACCTGCTGCTCGGCCTCGCCTCGGACCTGCACGAGGACGTCCCGGACCTCGACCTCGACTCGATCCTCGACGTGCCGGTCGTGTACGCGGCTGCCAAGGCGGGGCGCGCCTCGCTCGAGCAGCCGGCCGACGGTGGGCTGCCGGACAACGAGGACCTCGAGCCGCTGTTCGCCACGATCGTCGAGAAGATCCCGGCACCGACGTACGACGAGGACGCGCCGCTGCAGGCGCACGTGACGAACCTCGACGCGTCGCCCTTCCTGGGTCGGCTGGCGCTGCTCCGCATCTTCAACGGCACGCTGCGCAAGGGCCAGACGGTCGCCTGGGCGCGGCACGACGGCACCGTCCAGAACGTCAAGGTGACCGAGCTGCTGGAGACGAAGGCGCTCGAGCGGGTCCCCACCGAGGAGGCCCGCCCCGGTGACATCGTCGCCGTCGCCGGCATCGAGGACATCACCATCGGTGAGACGCTGACCGACCCGGACGACCCGCGGCCGCTGCCGCTGATCACCGTGGACGACCCGGCGATCTCCGTCACCATCGGCATCAACACGTCCCCGCTCGCCGGCAAGGGCGGCAAGGGGCACAAGGTGACCGCCCGCCAGGTGAAGGACCGCCTGGATCGCGAGCTGGTCGGCAACGTGTCGCTGCGCGTGCTGCCGACCAGTCGGCCGGACGCCTGGGAGGTGCAGGGCCGCGGCGAGCTGGCGCTGGCCATCCTGGTCGAGCAGATGCGCCGCGAGGGCTTCGAGCTGACCGTCGGCAAGCCGCAGGTGGTCACCAAGCAGATCGACGGCCACACCTGGGAGCCGACCGAGCGGATGACCATCGACGTGCCCGAGGAGTTCCTCGGTGCCGTCACGCAGCTGATGGCGCAGCGCCGCGGCCGCATGCAGACGATGTCCAACCACGGCACCGGCTGGGTCCGCATGGAGTTCCTGGTGCCGGCTCGCGGGCTGATCGGCTTCCGCACCCGGTTCCTCACCGACACCCGCGGCACCGGCATCGCCTCCTCGATCGCCGAGGGCTACGAGCCGTGGGCCGGCAGCATCGAGACCCGGCTGACCGGTTCGCTCGTCGCGGACCGTGCCGGTGTCGCGACGCCGTACGCCATGACCAACCTGCAGGACCGCGGCACGTTCTTCGTCGACCCCACCCAGGAGGTCTACGAGGGCATGATCGTCGGCGAGAACCCCCGCAACGAGGACATGGACGTCAACATCACCAAGGAGAAGAAGCTCACCAACATGCGCTCCTCCACCGCGGACACGTTCGAGAACCTCGTGCCGCCGCGCAAGCTGACGCTCGAGGAGTCCCTCGAGTTCGCGCGCGAGGACGAGTGCGTCGAGGTGACCCCCGAGGTGGTGCGGCTGCGCAAGGTCGAGCTCGACCAGACCGAGCGCGCGCGCATGACGGCCCGGGCCAAGGCCGCCGCCCGGTCGTGACGCCGCCGGGCGCCCTCGCCCCGAGCCAGGGCGGGACCGGCGGCCTGGTCGCGGTGCACGCGCACCCGGACGACGAGACGCTGGCGACCGGAGCGCTGCTCGCGGCGTTCGCCGGCGCCGGTCGGCCGGTCACGGTGGTGACCGCGACCCGCGGTGAACGCGGCGAGGTGATAGGAGAGCGCCTCGCGCACCTCGAGGGCGACGGGCCCGCGCTGGCCGCCCATCGGGAGACGGAGCTGGCGACGGCACTGGTCGCCCTCGGCGTCGCCGACCACGCGTTCCTCGACCGGCTGCCTCCGGTGTCCCCGCGGCGGTACGAGGACTCGGGCATGGTGTGGACCGGGTCGGCCCGCGCGGGGCTGGGCCCGGAGGTGCCCGCGGGGGCCTTCGTCGGCGTCCCGCTCGACGAGGCGGCCGAGCGGCTGGCCGGGCTGCTGCATCGGCGCCGTCCGGAGGTCGTCGCGACCTACGACCCGGAGGGCGGCTACGGCCACCCGGACCATGTCCGGGCGCACCAGGTGACGATGCGCGCGCTGGAGCTGGCGACGGGACCGGCCTGGTCTCCCGTGGTGCTCTGGCGACGTGCGGGCCGGACCGAGACGGCCGCCGCCGCGGCGGCGCTCGACGCGCACGGGCCCTGGTCGGACGGGCTGACGCTCACGGACCCCGCGGGGGAGACCGCCGTGCTCGTCGTGACCGACGAC
>NCKG01000112.1:0-6575 GCA_002279095.1 Cellulomonas sp. 14-74-6 | reverse complement strand
CGCCCGGATCGCCGAGCGGCTCGGGCACTCCGGCCCCACCGTCTCGCAGACCGTGGCGCGGATGGAGCGGGACGGTCTGGTGGTGCTCAGCGGGGACCGGCACCTCGAGCTGACCCCGCAGGGGATGGCACGAGCCACCCGCGTGATGCGCAAGCACCGGCTCGCCGAGCGGTTGCTGACGGACGTGATCGGCCTGGACTGGCCGCACGTCCACGAGGAGGCGTGCCGCTGGGAGCACGTGATGAGCGAGCAGGTGGAGCGGCGGCTGGCCGCACTGCTGGAGCACCCGCGGTTCGACCCCTACGGCAACCCGATCCCCGGGCTGGACGAGATCGGGGAGGGGCCCACCGGCGTAGGGTTCCTGGACGACGTCGCGCCGCTCGCGGGCGAGGGTGTCCCCACGGCGGCAGCCCACGTGGTCGTCGCCCGGATCGCCGAGCCGCTGCAGGTGGACACCGAGCTGCTCGCGCGGCTCTCGGACGCCGGTGTGACACCCGGTGCACGGGTGGACGTGGAGCGCGGCGAGGGCGTGGTGACGGTGGGCGTGCCGGGTTCGGGTGTGGTGCTTGACCTGCCCGACGACGTGGCCCGACACATCTTCGTGTCCGTGTCCTGAACCACACCGTCGCACCCGGACCGCGTGCCGGGTGTCCGGTGGGCCCGCTCGGCCCCCGCTATGGGATGCCTCTGACCTGCGGCGATGCATTGGGCCGAACGGGTGAGGGCATGACCTTCGTCCCGTGCGTCTCCTGCGTCCCGGTCACTCGTCCGACTTCTTCACGACATCGTCGTGACCGGAGCGTGACAATCGGCGAGAGCGTCGGGTACGTTCGTCCTGCTTCACGGAACCCTCCTCCGAGAAGCCCTCGAGCGGAACGCCGAACCCTGCCGCCGATCGAGGTTCCGTACTACTCGCCGGCAGGGGCGGGGGACCCAAATCGTGGGCACCGGTGACGGTGTCCTTGGGGTGAAGCCGGGCGGACGGTCCTCGGATCGTGCGCGCGGCCGGGTGTTCTCCCACCCGAACCCGACAGCTGACCTCGCAGGCGCACGGAGAGGCACACCTGTTGTCCCAGAGCACTGTTCGCGCCCGGCACCGGGCCGCACGCCGTCCGTCCACCCCCCTCACCCAGATCGCCTCCAACGCCACCGCGCAGATGGCCGTCGTCGGCCGTCGTACCGCGGTGGTCGCTGCGTCTTCGGGCCTGGTCGTGTCGGTCCTCGGGGCCGCACCGGCGCTCGCGGAGCCCAACGACGCCTCCGGCCTCGTCTCCGTCGACACCGCCACGCTGACCGGGGCGGCCCGCGCCGCTCTCGACACGTCGCCGGTGGTGACCGCGCCGGACCAGGCCACCTGGACCCTCGACGTCGACACCGTGACGGCAGTGAAGCCGGCGCCTGTCGTCGCGAAGGCCAAGACGGCCACGACGACCCCTGCCGCCACCACCACGTCGCGCTCGACCGTTCGCGCCGCTGCGACGGTCGCCCTGCCCGCGAGCGTGGCCGGCAGCGCCGTGCTGCAGGTCGCCGCGCGCTACGTGGGCGTTCCGTACGTCTACGGCGGGGCGACGCCGTCGGGCTTCGACTGCTCCGGCTTCGTGCAGTACGTCTACGCGCAGCTCGGCATCAAGCTGCCGCGGACGGCGGAGGCCCAGGGCACCGTCGGCACCGTGGTCTCCCGTGCAGATGCGCAGCCTGGTGACCTGATCGTCAGCCCGGGCCACATCGGCATCTACGCGGGCGGCAACATGCAGATCGACTCCCCGCGGCCCGGCAAGACCGTCCAGTTCCGCGCGATCTGGCAGACGAATCCCGTCTACGTCCGCGTCTCCTGACGGTATCCACCCGTTCGCCGGTACTGCTTCACGACGAGGCCCCGACCCACTCGGTCGGGGCCTCGTCGCACTCCTGGCCGTGCGCCGCCGGCCGGTCTCCGGCATCGCCCTGCACCAGGGCGGTTACCCTGGGTCCGCACCACGCGAGTTGCCTGAAGTCACGGGCCGGCAGCCAGCCGGTCCGACCGCGAAGGTCAGGAGAACGCCGTGCTGACGACCGGACCCCTCGATGAGGTGCCTGCAGGAGCCCCGCAGCCCGCGGGCGCCCACGGCACCGGAGCCTCGCTCCCACGAGCGCTGCTGCTGAACGCCAGCGGGGAGCCGCTGTGCGTGGTGAGCCTGCACCGGGCGGTCGTGCTGGTGATGACCGGCAAGGCGACCGTGCTGGAGTCGGAGGGTCGCCTGCTGCACTCCGAGCGGGTGGCGATCCCCCTGCCGGTGGTCCTGTCGCTGACGCGGTACGTCCACGTGCCGACCCGCCGACCCGTACCGCCCACCCGGCGGACGGTGCTGCAGCGCGACGACCACCGCTGCGCGTACTGCGGCGGGGGAGCGGACACCGTGGACCACGTGCTGCCGCGGTCGCGCGGCGGCCGGCACGAGTGGGGGAACGTGGTCGCGGCCTGCGTCCGCTGCAACCACCGCAAGGCCGACCACCTGCTGCACGAGCTGGGCTGGGAGCTGCGGTTCACCCCTCGGGCGCCGCGGTGGTCGGTCGCCTTCGGGGCGGCCGCCGTCCGGTCCGAGCCGGTGTGGAGCCGCTACCTCGCAGCCTGAGCGAGGTTCCCTCCTCGGGACCTCGGTGTCTCGCACCGATGCGCCGCGCCGGTGGTCAGGCGGACGGCGACCGCATCGCCTCCACCAGTGCGGCCCGGACCGCGACGTGGGTGAGCGGCGGAAGCTCCTCCACGCCGAACCAGCGCAGGTCGCCGACGACGACCTCGTGCATGGGCCGACCGAAGCAGGGCCGACCGACAGGCACGTGGGTCCGGTGCTCCGTCCGGTGACATGGGCGGTGACATGGGCTGGGGATGACCTCACATCGGCGCGAACCGGTCGCTGAGCCGCTTCAGCCCATCGTTGCGTCAAGAGCGTGCCACGATGGGCTGAAGGAGGTACCGATCATGTCGCACGAGAACGTGGTCCTGGTGGGCCTGGACGGATCGGACGCTGCGTTGCACGCCCTGGACTGGGCGACGCAGGAGGCGCAGGTGCGGCAGTGGGCGCTGCGGCTGGTGTGCAGCTACGCGCTGCCCTCGTTCGCTGCGGCCTCGTTGGACGGCGGGTACGCCGCCCTGGACGACTCGGCGATCCGCGCGGGTGCGGAGGCGGTGCTGACCGAGGCGCTCGCCCGGGTCGCGGGTTCCGGCCTGCCGGTGACCAGCCACGTGGCGGTGGGCGACGCCACCGCGGTGCTCGTGGACGAGTCCCGTGAGGTCGGCCTGGTGGTGGTCGGCACCCGAGGTGGTGGCGGGTTCGCCGAGCGGTTGCTCGGCACCGTCTCCTCGGCGCTGCCTGCGCACGCCAAGTGCCCCACGGTGGTGGTGCCGCTCCGGGCCGCCCGGGGCGCGCAGGCGCCGACGGACGCCCCGGTCCCTCCGGTGACGCCGGTGCGCCGCGTGATGGTCGGTGTCGACGGCTCACCGCAGTCCGAGCTGGCGCTGCGCTGCGCCCTGCGGGAGGCCCGCCGGTGGCGAGCGACGGTGGTGGTGGTGTCCGCCGTGCCGGTGAACACGGTCGCCGGGGTGCTGGCCTGGCTGCCCGAGCCGGTCGACCACCGTGCGGTGCTGGCGGACGTCGAGGAGTCGCTGGCGCTGGTGCTCGAGCGGGTCGCGGACGAGGCACAGGGGCTGACGATCGAGCGCCGCGTGCTGGACGGCACGGGTGCCGCCGTGCTGACCGGGCTGTCCGACGAGGCGGACCTGCTGGTGGTCGGCTCGCGGGGGCGGGGTGGCTTCACCGGGCTGCTGCTCGGCTCCACCAGCCAGGCGGTGCTGCACCACGCGCAGTGCCCCGTGCTGGTGGTGACCAAGGGAGCGGACGCCGAGCAGGCCGCGGCCTGAGGGAGCGCCCCTCGGGCTGACCTTTCGTCGGTCGGCCGGAGCCTGCGTCACTCGGACGGGGCCGGCGGCACCTCCGGCCGACGCACGAGAGCCGAGAGGACGATCGTCGAGCGGGTGCGCGCCACGAACGGCTCGGCGGCGAGCCGCTCGACGACGCGTTCGAGGTGCCGCATGTCCCGCGCGCGCACCTGGAGCACCACGTCGACGTCACCGGTGACGGTGCTGGCCGCCATCACCTCCGGGTACTGCTCGATCGCGGCCTGCATGGTCGCCGGGCTGGTGCTGCCGTGGCAGAACAGCTCGACGAAGGCTTCCGTCTGCCAGCCGAGCGCCGCGGGGTCGAGCCGGACGGTGTAGCCCCGGATCACGCCCTCGTCCCGGAGCCGGTCCACCCTGCGCTTGACGGCGGGTGCGGACAGCGCGACGGCGTGGCCGACCTGTGCGTAGGTGGCGCGGGCGTCGAGCGCCAGCTCCCGCACGATCGCGGCGTCGAGGGCGTCCATGGGGTGCGGGCGGTCGTCGGGCACGGCCCCATGATCCGCGCCGGGCGCGCGCAGGCGGATCCGTCCGGGCAGCCGCAATTTCTCCCTACATGTGAAGAATGTCCGATTTCGTATCAGAAGAAGCGGCCCAAATCACACAAACTACACCGATGAAATTTCTTTGGTCCCGTAGCGAATGCGCCGATAACCAGCACAATCGGCGATGAGGCCGTTATTGGCGGCCTTTGACTTGTGAGCGGGAGGTGCACGGTGGACGCGTTGGACACGCAGCGTGCCGAGGGCGCGGCCGGCAAGCCGGTGCGCGCCACGGGCGTCCCGCGGCGGTACGCCGCACCCGGCACGCTCGACCGGGTCCCCACCCAGCGCAGCGGTCCGGAGGGGCCCGTCGGGGCGCCCCGCCGGCGGAACGTGACGATGCTGGTCGGGTTCGGTGCCGTCGCCGTCCTGGTGGTGGCCGGCACGGTGGTGCAGCAGCAGCGGGCCGATGCGGCCGAGCAGCAGCTTGCGGCACAAGCGCGGACGGCACGGGCGCTGACGGCCCTCGCCGGGGACACGGCCGCCCGCGACGACGTCTCCACCGCGGGATCGGCAGAGCTGGCCGCGGCACGGGCGGCGGCGGTCACGGCGACCACCACGGCCCTGACGCACGCCAACGGCACGCTGGCGGCCGCACCGCACGTCGGTGACGACCTGCGCGCGCCGCTGCAGAGCGGCATCGTCTCCGTCTCCTCGATCCTGGGCGGGCAGCCGGTGAGCCTCGCCGCGCTCCGCGCCGGGGCCAGCGGGCTGGCCGGTCAGGACAAGGCCGTTGCGGACGCGGAGCAGGCCTGGCAGGCCGCGGACGCCGCACGGGTGGCCGCCGAACAGGCTGCGGCGGCACAGGCGGCGGCGCAGGCGGCGGCACAGGCCGCGGCGCAGCAGGCGGCCCAGCGGTCGGCGCGCAGCACGAGGACGGTCCGCAGCTCGGCCCCGGCGGCGAGCGCTCCGCAGCCACCGTCGGCCGGTCCGGTGGCCATCCCGGCCGGCGGCCTGGTCTGCCCGGGTGCCCCGGTGGGCACCCCCGGTGCGGAGTCGTCCGTCGGGGCGATCGGTGCGGCGATCAACGACTACCGCGCGAGCAACGGGCTCCCGGCGCTGTCGGTGTCACGGTCCGGGACGCTCGTCGGGCACGCGCTCGAGATGGCGGACGCCGGCGGCATCTGGCACTCGGGCTCCGACAACATCGTCGGCTGCATCAGCAACGGCAGCGCGTCCGCCCTGGTCGGCGCCTGGTCCCGTTCGCCGTCGCACAACGCGCAGATGCTGCGCACCGACGTCTCGAGCATGGCGGTCGGCGGGGCGCTCGGCGGTGGCTGGTTGTACGGCGCGGTGAAGTTCAACTGACGCCGGGTCCGATGGGTACGCGACGCCCGCCGGACGCGCGATCGAGCCGTCGACTCGCCGTGATGACGTGGTGGGCGGCCGCGAGCCCTGCGGCCGCCCACCACGGGCTCAGCGGAGCGCGTCCGCGAGCCGGTCCAGCGCCAGGTGCAGGTCCTGGTCGGTGATGGTCAGCGGTGGTGCGAGGCGGATGGTCGCGCCGTGGGTGTCCTTCGCCAGCACACCCCGCGCCAGCAGGCGCTCCGCGAGCTCTCGACCAGTCGCCGGGCCGCCGGCGCGGGAGGCGTCCACGTCCAGACCTGCCCACAGCCCGATGGTGCGCACCCGCGCGAGCAGACCCTCGGCCACGAGTGCGTCGAGGCGGCCGCGCAGCACCGCACCGAGGTCGAGCGCGCGCCGCTGCAGGTCGCCGGTGGACAGCAGCTCCACCACCGCGAGCCCCACGGCGCACGCCATCGGGTTGCCGCCGAAGGTCGACCCGTGGGTGCCGGCTGTCAGCACCCCGAGCACGTCGGACCGGCCGACCACGGCGGACACCGGCACGATCCCCCCGCCGAGCGCTTTGCCGAGCGTGACCAGGTCCGGCCGGACGCCCCAGCGCTCGCACGCCAGCGTGCTGCCGGTGCGACCCAGTCCCGACTGCACCTCGTCGGCGACCAGCAGCACGCCGCGCGCCGTGCACGCCGCCCGCACCGCGGGCAGGTAGTCGTCGGGCGGGACCACCACGCCCTGCTCGCCCTGCACGGGCTCGAGCAGCACGGCGACCGTCGTGTCGTCGATCGCGTCGACCAGGG
>NCKG01000111.1:0-6623 GCA_002279095.1 Cellulomonas sp. 14-74-6 | reverse complement strand
GCCCCACGGCCCCTGTCCCGGTCCGTACTGCGCGTACCCGCGCGGGATCGGGCCCGACGGCCCACCGATCGACCCGCCGCGTCGTCCGGACGTGGCCAGCTGCACCACGAGCCAGACGATCGCCCCGACCAGCAACAGCCAGAACAGACCCATCCCCAGCCAGATCCAGGCGTTCGTGCCGCCCCCGTACCAACCCATCATCGCGGTCTCCGTCGTGCTCGCGGGACGGCACCCTCGTGCCGCCCTCCCGCACCAGCGTGCGCCCCGCACGCGAAGCCTTCACCACGGCCGCTGCGAAGATCTGATGAAGACCCCGGTCGGACGGGTGTCGCCCGCCACCGGCTGCAGTGCCAGGCTGGTGCCGATGAACGAGCACGAGGTCCCACAGCCGAGCCCGTCGAGGATGACGCCGTTCGCCGGCCATCCGGTCGTCGTCGGCATCGTGCCCGGCCAGCCCGAGCTGGTGGCGCTGACCGCGATCTCCTGGTCGCAGGCCGCCGGCCACCCGCCGCTGTACTTCGCGTACGTCGACACCACACGCTTCGTCCTCGAGGAGTTCCCGGACGGCACCGTGCGGCACGGCGAGGTCGACCCGGACACCGTCGACGACCGCTGGGAGGACCGGCGGATCCAGATCGTCGAGACGTTGACCCGTGTGATGGACGGCACCGGCGTGCCGTGGGAGTTCCGGTACCTGGCCGGGCGGCCGGACCGCTCCCTCACCCACCTGGCTCGCGCGGTGGACGCCGCCGCGATCGTCGTCGGCACGCGTGCGCCCGGTCGCGGAGCGCGCGTGCGGGAGTTCCTGGAAGGCTCGGTCGCCGTGCAGCTGTCCCACCACCAGCACCGGCCCGTGCTCGTCGTCCCGCTGGGCGTCGTCGACTGGAAGACGCCGCTGTGGAGGTGACGCCGCCCGCGCAGCTGCGGCCGGCCTACCGCCGGCCCAGTCTGCTGGGACTGGTGGTGCTGGGCGGGGCGGTCGGCACCACCGCGCGCTGGGAGCTCGGACGCCTGCACCCCGTCGCCACCGGAACGTTCCCCTGGACGACCTTCTGGATCAACGTCACCGGCTCCCTGCTGCTCGGCCTGCTGCTCGAGTCGCTGGCCCGCAGCGGTCCGGACCACGGCTGGCGCCGGGCGCTGCGGCTCGGTGCCGGCACGGGGGTGATGGGCGGGTACACCACCTACAGCACCTTCATGGTGGAGTCGGACCTGCTGATCCGGGCCGGCCGCGTCGGGCTGGCGACGGCCTACGTCGCGGGCAGCGTCGCCGCCGGGGTGCTCGCGGCGCTGGTCGGCATCCTCGCCGCGCGCGCGCTGGTGCGGA
Organism: Cellulomonas sp. 14-74-6; assembly: GCA_002279095.1. Taxonomy (GTDB): domain Bacteria; phylum Actinomycetota; class Actinomycetes; order Actinomycetales; family Cellulomonadaceae; genus Cellulomonas. The sequence goes on along the minus strand of NCKG01000111.1, from coordinate 5,296 downwards.
GGCGGGCATGATCCCCGCGCTGCTGGCGCTGGCGGGCGGTCTGGGTGCCGCGACGCGCTTCCTCGTCGACGGTGTGGTGGCCCGCCACAACCGCCTGCCCTTTCCGCTCGGCACCGTGGTGATCAACGTGTCCGGTGCGCTGCTGCTCGGCGCGCTGACAGGCCTCGCGATGCGGTACCCGGGCCTGTCGGACGAGAAGCTGGTGCTCGGCACCGGCTTCCTGGGCGGCTACACCACGTTCAGCACGGCCAGCGTCGAGGCCGTCCGGCTGGCGACCGGGTCACGCCCGGCGGTCGAGGCGGTGCTGCACGCCGTCGGCATGGCTCTGCTCGGGCTCGCCGCCGCGGGCCTGGGCCTCTGGCTCACCCTCCCCTGACCCCGGGCTCAGGACCTGGCCGTGAGGCACTCGAACCCAATGGGGCCGTCGAGGTGGCCGGGCGAGGACTTCGAGCAGAGCTCGGGCCGCGCGACGACCGAGGGCACGCGGTACGTCGCCCGGCTGGAAGAGCAGTCGACGGAGGTCGGCCGGCCGCCGCTCCCCTCGGTCCAGCACGACCAGCCCCGTCGGTCGGTGATGACGGACCGTGGAGCAACGCCACCAGGACGAGGAGCACCACCGCCGCACCACCCAGCGCCGGGCCCCACCACCTGCGCTCCAGGGCGGGCACCAGCCCGCGCGGCTGCGGTCGGGCGACCCAGAACCGCCATCCGGCAGGGGCTGCCGGCCACGTCGGGTCCGGCAGCTGGCCCCGCCGTGGGTCGAAGCCTGCGGGCGCCTAGCGGGCCACGCGGTACTGCGCGGTGATCGGGCACTCGAACGGGTCCCGAGCGCCCAACCCGACCCGGTTCAGGTACTGCACCACCGTGCGGTAGGACCGCGCGGCGCTCACCTCGGTGTAGTGGATGCCGTGAGCCCGGCAGAAGTCCCGGACCAGCGGCTGCACCTGGCGCAGGTGCGGCCGCGGCATGCTGGGGAACAGGTGGTGCTCGATCTGGTAGTTCAGGCCGCCCATCGCCACGTCCGTCAGCCGCCCGCCGCGGATGTTGCGGCTCATCAGCACCTGACGGCGCAGGAAGTCGATCTTGCTGTCCCGCGGCACGATCGGCATGCCCTTGTGGTTGGGCGCGAACACCAGGCCCATGTACAGGCCGAACAGCGCCAGCTGCACGGCGAGGAAGGCCACCGCCATCCCGAACGGCAGCAGCCAGAACACCAGGGCCAGGTGCCCGCCGAGCCGCAGGGTGACGAAGGCGATCTCGACGGGGCGCCGCTTCACGGGGCCCCGGCCGAAGATCGTCTTCACCCCCGAGACGTGCAGGTTGAGGCCTTCCAGCAGCAGCAAGGGGAAGAAGAACCACCCCTGACGCTCGCGAAACCACCGAGCCGGCCGCGTGCCGGGACGTCGTCCGTCCTCGTTGTGGAAGCGCAGCACGTCCATCTCGATGTCCGGGTCGGCGCCCACCTGGTTCGGCTTCGCGTGGTGCCGCGAGTGCTTGTGCTGCCACCAGCCGTAGCTCATGCCGGCGTACAGGTTGGCGATCACCAGGCTGCCCCAGTCGTTCCACCGGCCGGAGGCGAAGATCTGGCGGTGCGCGGCGTCGTGGCCCAGGAACATCACCTGGCCCAGCAGCAGGGCGAGCAGGGCCGCGACCACCAGCTGCCACCACGAGTGCCCGACGAGGACGAACGCGGCGAACGTGCCGAGCAGGCCGACGGTCAGCACCGCGAACTGCGTCCAGTACCACCCGAGCCGCCGGCGCATCAGGCCCGACTCCTGCACGGTGCGGGTCAGCTCGGTGAACTCGCTGAGCTGACGTTCACGCTGGCGCAGGACGGGCGGATCAGCGGTCGCGACGGTACGGGTGTCCATGGGTTCCCCTCCGGATGGGCGGGAGGGTGTCCCCCACGAGTGTGGGACTGAAGTCCCGAGTTCTGCGAGAGTACGCCCCGGAGCGCCCCGGCCGGTCGACGCGCCGGGGGGCGGCGGGCGACACGCCGGTCAGCGCGTCTCGAGCGCGTCGAGCGCGGCGCGCAGGGCGGAGCGGACCTCGGCGGCGACCTCCGTGAGCGCAGAGCTGCCGGTCAGCTCCACCATCAGCGCGGGATCCATCGCGTCGACCAGGGTCCGTCCGTCGGACCCGGCACGGACGGTCAGCGAGCAGGGCAGCAGCAGACCGACGCGCTCCTCCGCCTGCAGCGCCCGGTAGGCGTAAGCGGGGTTGCAGGCGCCGAGCAGCAACTGCCGTGGCACGTCGACGTCGAGCTTCGTCTTGAGCGTGCCCGACAGGTCCACCTCGGTGAGGATGCCGAAGCCCTGGGTGGCCAGCGCCTCGCGCAGCGCGGCGACGGTGCGGTCGAAGTCGAGGTCGACGGTGGTGGAAAGGGCGAAGCTCATGGCGGTCCTCCTGGGGTGACGTGGACGAGAGTCCAGTATACCCCTAGGGGTATTTTCTCGCTGGCTATCCTCCGCCGACGAGCCGGGACCCTGGGCGGCACCGCGCCGCAGGCAGACGGATGACGGGGCTCGTCGTCCCCTCGGTGGTCTGCTGGTGCACGACCCGAACCCCCTGAGCCGGCGCAGCGGCGCTCGCCGGGCGGGGCGCCGACGGCCCCGCGCGCAGCCGCGGTCACGGTCTCGGTCACCGGACGGTGACAGCGAACGGCGGTGCGCACCGGGAGCCGCTGTTCCCCCGGTCCGCACCGCCGCCGCCTTGCGCTCGGCTACAGAGTGCCTGCGCGCCGCTTGTTGACCAGGTCGAAGGCGACGGCGGCGAGGAGCACCAGGCCCTTGATCGCCATCTGCCAGGCCGGGTTCACCGCCATGATCGACAGGCCCATGTTCAGCACGCCCATGATCAGGGCGCCGACGATCGCGCCGGAGATCCGGCCGACTCCGCCCGTGACCGCCGCGCCACCGATGAAGCAGGCGGCGATCGCGTCGAGCTCGTAGTTGCTGCCCGCAGCGGCCACGGCCGCACCGGCGCGCGAGGAGGTGACGATGGCCGCGACACCCGTGAGCGCACCGATGTTGACGAAGATGGAGAAGTCGATCGCCTTGGTGTTGACACCGGACAGGATCGCCGCCGGACGGTTGCCGCCGATGGCGTAGATGCGCCGGCCGAACACCGTGTTGCCCATCACGAACGAGTACGCGATCACCAGCACGCCGACGATCACCAGCACGATCGGCGTGCCGCCCGAGCTGAGGGAAAGCACGAACGTCAGGGCGCCGATGGCGACGGCGACCAGCACGTTCTTGCCGACGAACGCGAGCAGCGACTCCACGTGCAGACCGTGCTTGCGCTTGGCCAGCCGTGACCGCAGCTGCGTGAACACCACCGCGGCGATACCGACCAGGCCGAGCACCAACGTCAGGGCGTCGAGGTTCCCGGCGAAGCCGAGCACGTTGGGCAGCGACCCGTTGGAGATGCGGACGTAGCCGTTGGGCAGACCCGCGATGGTCTCGCCGACCAGGACGATCGCGAGGCCGCGGAACAGCAGCATGCCGGCGAGGGTGACGATGAAGGCCGGGATCCCGACGTAGGCGATCCAGAACCCTTGCCACGCCCCGGCGAGGGCGCCGACCAGGATGCCCACCAGCACGGCGAGCAGCCAGGGCAGGTGCAGGTCCCGCATCGAGATGGCCACCACGCCGCCGATGAACGCCACCATCGAGCCGACCGACAGGTCGATGTGCCCGGCGACGATCACCATCAGCATCCCGATGGCCAGGATCATCACGTAGGCGTTCTGCTGGAACAGGCTCGCGACGTTGTTCGCCAGCAGCAGCTTGCCGTGCGTGAGGACCTGGAACAGCAGCAGCAGGACGACGAGCGCGCCGAAGATCCCGTACTGCCGGACGCTGCTGCCCAGTGCCGAGCCCCGGGTCGCCTCACCCTCGGCCGCGCCCGTCAGGGGCGTCGTTTCCGTGCTCATCGCGTGATCCCGTTCTTGTCCATGGTCATGAGGTGCATGAGGTGCTCCTGGGTGGCGTCCGCCCTGGCGACCTCGCCCGTGACGCTGCCCTGGCTGAGCGTGTAGATGCGGTCGCAGACCCCGATGAGCTCCGGCAGCTCGGAGGAGATGAGGATGACGGCCTTCCCCTCGTCCGCCAGCCGGTTCACGATCGTGTAGATCTCGTACTTGGCGCCGATGTCGATGCCGCGGGTGGGCTCGTCGAGGATCAGCACGTCAGGGTCGGCGAAGATCCACTTGGACAGGACGACCTTCTGCTGGTTGCCGCCCGACAGCTTGCCGACCAGGGCCGCCACCGTGGGTGACTTGACCGCCAGCTCCTTGCGGAACCGCTCCGCCGTGGCGAGCTCCACGTTCTTGTCCACCACCCCCCAGCGAGCGACCTTTCCCAGCGCCGACGCGCTGACGTTGTGCTGGATGGTGTCGATGAGGTTGAGGCCGTACCGCTTGCGGTCCTCGGTGGCGTACGCGATGCCGGCCCGGATGGCGGCCTGCACCGTTGAGGTGTCCACCTCCTCGCCGTTCTTGTAGACCCGACCCGAGATGCCGGTGCCGTACCGGCGGCCGAACACGCTCATCGCGAGCTCGGTGCGGCCGGCACCCATCAGCCCGGCGAGCCCGACGATCTCGCCGCGCCGCACGTTCACCGACGCGTTGCGCACCACGACGCGCTGCCGGTCGATGGGGTGGTGGACCGTCCAGTCCTCGATGCGGAGCACCTCCTCGCCGATCGTCGGCGTGTGCTCCGGGAACCGGTGGTCCAGCGCCCGGCCGACCATGCCCCGGATCAGGCGGTCCTGGGTCACCGGCTCCGCACCGTGCATGTCGAGCGTCTCGATGGTGCGCCCGTCCCGGATCACCGTCGTGGAGTCCGCGATCGCCTCGAGCTCGTTGAGCTTGTGGCTGATGATGATCGAGGTGATGCCGTCGTCCCGCAGGCCGCGGATCAGGTCGAGCAGGTGCTCGCTGTCCTCGTCGTTCAGCGCGGCCGTCGGCTCGTCGAGGATGAGGAGCTTGACCTCCTTGGACAGCGCCTTGGCGATCTCCACCAGCTGCTGCTTGCCGACGCCGATGTCGGTGACGCGGGTGTCCGGGGGCTCCGTGAGCCCGACGCGCCGCAGCAGGCGGGCCGCCTCGGAGTTCGTCCTGTTCCAGTCGACGACGCCGCGCCGGCTGCGCTCGTTGCCGAGGAAGATGTTCTCGGCGAGCGACAGGTACGGGCTGAGCGCGAGCTCCTGGTGGATGATGACGATGCCCTTGCGCTCGGAGTCGCGGATGCCGCGGAACTCCACCGGCTCGCCGTCGAAGACGATCTCGCCC
>NCKG01000110.1:0-6657 GCA_002279095.1 Cellulomonas sp. 14-74-6 | reverse complement strand
ACCGTGGTCAGCATGTCCGCCGGCTCGGTCAGCACCAGCCGTCCCTCACCACCCGGGAACAGCCGCGGGAACACCTGCTCGAACGCGGCGGCGGTGTCGGCATACGCCTCCGCGAACACCTGCTCGACGCGCTCGTCGATCTCGCGCACGATCTGCAGCAGGTCCGCCCGGGACGACTTCAGGTCCGCCAGCTGGTCGGTGAGGAACTTGTGCCGCTCCTCCAGCGCCGCGAACTCCTCCAGCGCCAGCGGGTTGACGCGGCCCAGCAGAGCCAGCGCCCGCTCGGCGGCACGCAGCCGCTTCTCCTGCTGCTCGCGGACGTACGGCACGGACGTCGGCGCCTCGGGATCGGGCTCGGTGCCGGGAGCGAGCACCACCGGCACCGGCTGGTGGGGGCCGTACTCCTCGACCAGCAGCTCGGGGTCGATGCCGAGCTCCTCGACCGACCGCTGCGCGAGGGCCTCGATGCGCAGGCGCTGCTGGGTGCGGGCAACCTCGTCGCGGTGCGCCACGTCGGTGAGCTCGGCGAGCTGCGCCGTCAGCGCCTCGGCACGAGCGCGGGTCGCGGCGAGCTCCTGGTCCCGCTCCGCACGGGCGGCCTCGGCGGCGTCCCGCTCCTGCGAGGCGCGTCGCAGCGACTCGTCGAGCACCAGCAGCGCGCGGCGCGCGCCCTCGTGCACGGCGGCGGCGACGGCCGCCTGGCGGGCGCGGGCGCGTTCCCGCTCCGCGGCACGTTCGCGCGCCGTCCGTTCCGCGGCAGCGGCACGCTCGAGCGAGTCGGCGCGGCCGGCGAGCGCGCGCGCCCGCTCCTCGGCGGTGCGGAGCGTCAGTCGGGCATCGGTCTCCCGGCCGCGGGCCGCCGTGGCGAGGGCCGCGGTCCGGTCACGCTCGGACGTGCGCTCGGCGACCGCGTCCTCACCGTCCGCCGGCTGGTCCTGGGCGGCAGCCAGCCGCTCGGTCAGCTCGGCCAGCGCCTCGGTGTCCTCCTGCAGCGTCCGCTCGGCAGCGTCAAGCGACTGCTGGACCCGCTCCGCCTCGGCACGGGCGGACCGCGCCGTCGAACCCAGCGTGGCGAGCTGCTCCGCGACCGCCGCGAGCGCGGCGTCGGACTCGTTGAGCCGGTCGAGAGTCTCCTGGTACGCCTGTCGAGCACCGGTCTGCTGGTCGCGTGCGCCCGCCAGCTCGAAGCGCAGCCGCTCCGCCAGGGCCTGCGCCTGCTCGGCCCCCGAGCGTGCCTGGTCCAGCGCCGCCTGCAGGTGCAGGGCGCTGGGCGCCTCGGCGGAACCCCCGGACGCGCGGTGGGCGGCCAGCAGGTCACCGGTGCGGGTGGCGACGACGAGGTCGGGGCGGGCACCGAGCACGGCGCGGGCCGTGGCGAGGTCGTCGACGACGACGACACCGGCCAGGGCGGCCGTCACCGCGTCCCGCACCGCCGGCGGGCAGCGGACCAGGTCGACGGCGCGGTCGGCACCGGTCGGCAGCGGGAGGTCGTCGACCGGGCCGGCACCGGCGGGCGCCGCCGAGCCGACCAGCAGGCCGGACCGCCCCGCGTCCTGCTCGCGCAGGTACCGGATGGCGTCGACGGCCGCGTCGACACCGTCGACCGCGACCGCGTCGGCGAGCGGTCCCAGGGCGGCGACCACCGCCTCCTCGTCGCGCGGGTCCACCGAGAGCAGGGCGGCGACCGACCCGATGGTCCCGCGCAGGCCGTCGGCCGCGAGCAGCGCACCGGCGCCGTCCTTGCGCGACAGGCTCAGCTCGAGCGTCTCGGCGCGGGCCGTCAGCGTGCTGCGCTCCCGCTCGGCCTCCGCCAGGCGCTCCGTCAGGTCGCCGACGCGCTCCGTCGCCGTCTCCAGGGCGTCGGCCGCGGTCTCGTGGGCCGCGTCCAGACCCTCCTCGCCCTCCTCGGCGCCGGCTACCTGGCCCTCCAGTGCCGCGAACTGGGTGGTCGCCTCCTCGGCACGGCGCTGCGCGGCCGCGTGCGCCCCGCGCAGCCGGCCGATCTCCTCACCGGTCGCCTCGACGCGGCTGCGCCGAGCGGCGACCTGACCGGCCAGCCGCGCCACGCCCTCGCGACGGTCCGCGGCCGCCCGCAGCACGGAGGCCAACGCCTTCTCGGCCTCGGTGGCCACCGCCTCCGCCTGCTGCCGCGCGGTCACCGCACCCTCGAGCGCCGCGCGTGCCAGGTCCACCTCGGTGCCGAGCTCGGCCTCGGCGGCACGGACCCGGGCCGCCTGGGCGACCAGGTCGTCGGGGTCCTGACCGCCGGACCGTTCCGGCGCCGCCGCACCGAGCAGCCGCACGCGGTCCGCCGCCAGCGACGAGGTGCCGCGCAGCCGCTCACGCAGGGCCGAGAGCCGGTACCACAGCTCGCCCGCCTCCGTGACGGCGGGGGCGGCCTCGGCGGCGGCCCGCTCGAGCGTGGCCAGCTGGTCGCGGGTGGTCGCCAGCTCGGTGCCGACCTCCTCGCGCCGCGCCAGCAGCGCCGTCTCGTCCGCGGTCTCCTGCGCCATCGCGGCGGTCAGCTGCGCGAGGTCGTCGGCCAGGAGCCGGGCACGAGCGTCGCGCACGTCCGTCTGCACCACGGCAGCCTTGCGGGCGACCTCCGCCTGACGGCCGAGCGGGCCGAGCTGTCGGCGGATCTCGGTGGTGAGGTCCGCCAGCCGGGTCAGGTTGGCCTGCATCGCGTCGAGCTTGCGGAGCGCCTTCTCCTTGCGCCGACGGTGCTTGAGCACCCCCGCCGCCTCCTCGATGAAGCCGCGGCGCTCCTCCGGCGTGGCGCGCAGGACGGTGTCGAGGCGCCCCTGGCCGACGATGACGTGCATCTCGCGGCCCATGCCGGTGTCCGACAGCAGCTCCTGGATGTCGAGCAGCCGGCAGGAGCGGCCGTTGATCGCGTACTCCGACCCGCCGTTGCGGAAGAGGGTCCGCGAGATCGACACCTCGGTGTAGTCGATCGGCAGCGCGCCGTCGGTGTTGTCGATGGTCAGGGACACCTCGGCACGACCGAGCGGCGGCCGGCCGGCGGTGCCGGCGAAGATGACGTCCTCCATCGTGCCGCCGCGCAGGGACTTGGCGCCCTGCTCCCCCATCACCCAGGCGAGGGCGTCCACCACGTTGGACTTGCCGGAGCCGTTCGGCCCCACGACGCACGTGATGCCCGGCTCGAAGCTCAGGGTCGTCGCGGAGGCGAACGACTTGAAGCCCCGCAGCGTCAGGGTCTTCAGGTGCACGAGGGCAGCCTACGGTCGGGCACCGCGCGCGCCGCGGAGGCGGCGTCGGTCACAGGTGCGGGAACCAGAGGGCGATCTCACGCGCTGCGGACTCGGGCGAGTCCGAGCCGTGCACGATGTTCTGGATCGCCGAGGTGCCCCAGTCGCGCGCCAGGTCGCCGCGGATGGTGCCGGGTGCGGCGGCGGTCGGGTCGGTGGCGCCGGCGAGCGAGCGGAAGCCCTCGATCACCTTGTGACCCTCGGCCACGACGGCGACGAGGGGCCCGGACGTCATGAAGTCGATCAGGGCCGGCAGCCACGCCTTGCCGAGGTGCTCGGCGTAGTGCTGCTCGAAGATCGCCCGGTCGGCGGTCCGCAGCTCGACGGCGGCCAGCGTGTAACCCTTCGCCTCGATGCGGCGCAGCACCTCGCCCACCAGGCCGCGGCTGACGCCGTCGGGCTTGACGAGGACAAGGGTGCGCTGAACGGAAGGTGCGTCGGCCATGGCGGAAACCCTAGTGCCGGTCTCGGACCCGGCCGCCGTCAGACCCGACGACGGGGCCGCGCGGGCTCCACGGCGTCCGGGTGCGCGGCGTCGAAGACGGCCCGCTCGGCGTCGATCCGCACGCCGAGCCACAGGAACAGCACCCAGAGGACGGCGAACAGGCCACCGACACCGAACATCATCGGCACCACGAACCCGCACGCCAGGACGGCCAGCTGCGCCACGGTGCCGGCGACCGATCCCCAGCGCGGACGCTGCAGGCCGGCGAGCACCAGCAGCAGCACCGCCAGCCCTCCGCCGACGGACCAGATCGCCGCCGGGGGCGCCGACCGCAGGCCGAACGCCACCAGGGCGGCGAACAGCACGACGAAGGCCTCGAGCAGCAGCATCGTCTGGCCGAGGACGATGCGCGCCGGGCGCTTGCGTCGCATGGCGGGCGCGGGGCTGGTCACGCGGTCAGGCTACCGGCACGTCTTGGCCGACCCTGGTCCAGCACCCGGCCGTCGTCGGCCCGGCTCCCGGGCGCCGGCCGGCGCGCCACGCTCAGTCCTCGCCGAACTTGTCCTCGAACAGCGCGACCACCGCGTCCACGGCCTGCTGGGCCTGCTCCCCGCTGCCCTCGAGGACCAGGTCCGTGCCGTAGGCCACGCCCAACGCCATCAGCTCGAGCACGCTCGCGGCGTCCACACCGCCCAGCCGCACGTGCGCGTCGAAGCCGGCCACCGTCCGGGCGATGATCGCCGCGGGCCGCGCGTGCAGCCCCAGCCTGTTGGTCACGGTCACGGTGGTGCGGACGGCGCCGGGCTCCGTGGACAGCTCCGTGGTGGACGACTGCTCGACCGCGGTGTGGCCGGGGTGCGGGTGCAGGACGTCCGCGAACGTGGCGACGGCACCCTCGGCCGCCGCGAGCACCCCCTGGACCCCCGCCCCGCCCTGGGCGGCCACCGCAGCGGCCACCGCACCCTCGACGAGCGGTGCGTCGGCCAGCAGGACACGCTCCGCGACCGGCTCGTCGAGCATCTCCAGGACGGACTGCGCGGTCATCACGGCGGAACCGAGGTCCGTGAGGACCACGGCGGAGCGGCCGTCGGCGGTCGCCTGCTCCAGGGCGGCCTCGATGGCGTCGTAGCTGGTGCCCAGGCCGCCGTCGGGCATGCCGCCGGCGGGGAGCAGCGTGACGTCCGGGGCCATCTGCCCCGCGAGCTCGGCCAGACCCTCGGCGATCAGGCGCGAGTGCGAGACCAGCACCAACGCCACCTGGACGGTCATGCGCCGGCTGCGTCCGCCGCCGCGCGCAGCAGCAGCTCGGTCGACCGGGCACCCGGGTCCAGGTGGCCGATGGAGCGCTCGCCGAGGTACGACGCACGCCCCTTGGTGGCCAGGAGCGGGATGGTGGCCTGTGCTCCCGTCGCCGCGGCGTCCGCAGCCGCCGCCAGCACCGCGGCGGGCGACCCGCCGTTGTCCGCCACCGACTCCGCGGCCTCGACCGCGGGCGTCCACGCGTCGACCATCGTCTTCTCGCCCGTGTGGGCCTTGCCGCGCGCGACGATGCCCTCCAGCGCCGCCTCGAGGACGGCAACCGCGGCGGCCGAGTCGAGCTCGGCCGCCGCGGCCGCCTTCGCCGCACGCAGGTAGGCGGTGCCGTACAGCGGGCCGGCGGCACCGCCGACCGTGGACATCAGGGTGGTGGCGACCAGCTTGAGCACGTCACCGACCTGCTCCGGCGGCGCCTCGAGGGCGTCGAGCTTGGCGACGACGGCGGTGAACCCGCGGTTCATGTTCTCGCCGTGGTCACCGTCGCCGATCTGCCGGTCGAGCTCGATCAGCTCCTCGCGGTGCTCCTTGACCACCTTGGCCGAGAGGCGCACCCACTCGACCGCCCACGCCACGTCCAGACCCATCCCGCGCTCCCTGGCTCGTCCGACCCGCTCACCGTCGCCGATGCCCCCGGCGACCGTCCTACCAGGCGCGCCTCACCAGCGCAGCGCAGCGGTGTGCACCGGGGCGTCCCACAGCGCCGTCAGCTCGTCGTCCAGCCGCAGCACGGTGACCGACGCACCCTGCATCTCGAGCGAGGTGACGTAGTTGCCCACGAGCGACCGGACCACCTCGACCCCCCGGCCCTCGAGCAGCGCCCGCGCCCGCCGGTAGACGATGAACAGCTCCGACTGCGGGGTGCCGCCCATGCCGTTGACGAACAGCAGCACCTTCTCGCCGGAGGCGAGCTTGAGGTCGTCGGCGACCGGCGTGAGCAGCATCTCCGTGATCTCGTCGGCGGACGCCAGCGGGATGCGGCGACGGCCCGGCTCGCCGTGGATGCCGATGCCGATCTCGATCTCGTCCTCGGGCAGGTCGAAGCTCGGCTTGCCGGCGTGCGGGACGGTGCAGGCCGTCAGGGCGACGCCCATCGATCGGACGTTCGCGATCACCTTCTCCGCCACGGCCACCACGGCGTCGAGGTCGTCACCGCGCTCGGCGGCGGCACCCGCGATCTTCTCCACGCAGACCGTGCCGGCGACGCCGCGACGACCGGCGGTGTAGAGCGAGTCCTCGACCGCGACGTCGTCGTTGACCACCACCGAGCGCACCGTGACGCCCTCGGCGTCGGCCAGCTCGGCGGCCGTCTCGAAGTTGAGCACGTCGCCCGTGTAGTTCTTCACGATCGCCAGCACACCGGCACCGCCGTCGGCGGCCTGGATGGCCGGGGCGACCTGGTCCGGGGTCGGTGAGGTGAACACGGCGCCGGGGACCGCGGCGTCGAGCATGCCGAGGCCGACGAAGCCGGCGTGCAGGGGCTCGTGGCCGCTGCCGCCGCCGCTGACCAGGCCGACCTTGCCCTGCACCGCACCACCGGCGCGGGTGACGAAGATCGGGTCGGTGTGCACGGCGACGACGTCGGCGTGGGCCAGACCGAACCCCTCGACGGACTCGTTGACGACG
>NCKG01000109.1:0-6696 GCA_002279095.1 Cellulomonas sp. 14-74-6 | reverse complement strand
AGCGCCGAGACCCACGCGTTGTTGGTCCAGACCATGGCGGCGAACGTCACGCCCGGGTCGTAGTAGGCGGCGAAGAGCTGGTCGACGTACTCCTTGCGGCTGGCCGGCGTCCCCATCGCGGCCAGCGCCTCCGGATGCGTGGCGACCCACACCCCGGTGACGACCCCGACCGCGAGGAACACCACCATCACGCCGACCGTCCACCACCGGATCCGGTAGAGCGCGGCCGGCAGCAGCACGGTGAGGAACCGGGCGACGTCCCGCCACGCCGGCTCGTGCGTCCCCGCGATCCGGGCGCGCGCCCGGCCGAGCAGCTGCGACAGCCGGGTGACCGTCTCCGGGTCGGGAGCGGCCGACCGCAGCGTGGACAGGTCCGTGGCGGTGGCGCGGTAGAGCCGCACCAGCTCGTCCGACTCGGCGCCCGACAGTCGACGGCGGCGCACCAGCCGGTCCAGGCGGTCCCACTCCGGCGTCCGCGCGACCACCAGGGCGTCCAGGTCCATGCCGCACAGCCTGCCACCGCGACGCCCGGCGCCGGGGCCGTCGGGCCCGATAGCCTGCACCCGGACCTGAGGGAGGCACCGTGGACGAGGGCATCCTCACCGGCGAGGCCGTGCTGCTGGACACCAGGCCGGCCTCGTTCGCCTCGCGCGCGCTCGGCGCCGTCCTCGACCTCCTGGCCCTCGCCGTGGTGATCGGCGCGCTCGCCTGGCTGCTGTTCGGCGCGCTGAACCTGGTGCCGGACGAGAAGGCGGCGCGGGCGGTCGGCGTGGTGGCGCTGGCCACGGTGACGGTTCTGGTGCCGGCGACGGTGGAGACGCTCAGCCGGGGTCGGTCGCTCGGCAAGCTGGCGATGGGCATCCGGATCGTGCGCGACGACGGCGGCCCGGTGCTGTTCCGGCAGGCGCTGGTGCGGGCCCTGACGGGCGTGTTCGAGCTGTGGCTGACGTCCGGCGTCGTGGCGCTCCTGGTCAGCGTCGCGCACCCGCAGGGCAAGCGTCTCGGCGACGTGCTGGCGGGGACCTACGCGGCACGGGTCAGAGGCAAGGCGCCGGTGCGCACGCCCGTGCCGATGCCGCCGTACCTGGCCCGGTGGGCGGCGCGCGCCGACGTCGCGCGGCTGCCGGACGGCCTCGCGCTGGCCGTGCGGCAGTTCCTGGCGCGGGCACGGGCGCTGCACCCCGCCTCGCGGATGGAGCTCGGCAGCCGTCTGACCGCGCAGGTGCAGCGGTACGTGCGTCCCCTGCCGCCGCCCGGCACCCACCCGGAGGACTTCCTCGCGGCGGTGCTCGCCGAGCGCAGGGACCGCGAGCTCGCCGCCGAGCAGCGCCGGGCCGTCCGGGAGTCGGTCGAGGCGGCCGCGCTCACGCGGTTGCCGCACGCCATCCCGGACCCGGTGGACTGAGCGGCCCGGACGGTGGTGCGGCCTCAGGACGAGGGCGCCGTCCGACGCAGGTCCGGCTCGAGGTAGATCACGCGCGCGATCGGCACCGCCGACCGGACCCGGACCTCGGCGGCGTCGATCGCCGCGGCGATGTCCGCCGCGCTGTCGTCCGCGGTGACCTCGATCTTGGCCGCCACCAGCAGCTCCTCGGGCCCGAGGTGCAGCGTCCGCAGGTGGATGACGGAGGCCACCCCGTCCCCGACCAGCGCCGCACGGACAGCCGCGACGTCCGCCGCGGACGCCGCCTCACCGAGCAGCAGCGAGGTCGTCTCCACGGCGAGGACCGCGGCGATGAGCACCAGCAGCACGCCGATGCCGGCGGTGCCCACGGCGTCCCACCGGCCGTCGCCGGTCAGCAGCGTCAGGCCGACGCCGAGCCCGGCGAGCAGCAGACCGATCAGCGCCCCGGAGTCCTCCAGCAGGACCACCGGGAGCTCGGGCGCCTTGGCGGTGCGGATGAATGACGGCCAGGACTGACCGGCCCGTGCGGCGTCCGACTCCCGCACGGCCGTCCGCAGCGATGTCGCCTCCATCACGAACGCGATGGCGAGCACGACGAGCGGGACCCACCACCAGCGACCCTCGAGCGGCTGCGGTTCGGCCCACTTGCGCCACGCCTCGTACAACGCGAACAGGCCGCCGAGCGTGAACAGCACGATGGAGACGATGAAGGCGTAGACGTACCGCTCGCGGCCGTAGCCGAAGGGGTGCGTCTCGTCCGGCACACGCCGGGCGCGACGGCCTCCGAGGAGCAGCAGCAGCTGGTTGCCGGAGTCGGCGACGGAGTGCACCGACTCGGCGAGCATCGAGCTGGAGGACGTCAGCAGGAACGCGACGAACTTGGTGACGGCGATCCCGAGGTTCGCGGCGAGCGCCGCCACGATCGCCTTGGTCCCGCCCTCAAGCGCCATGCCCGTCTCCCTCGGTCGTGCGGCCTGCGTCGACGCAGGTCAGCCTAGGTGACCACGCACCGACGGCGACTCAGCCGCGGGTGACCGGCCGCGCCTCGTCGGCGAGGAGGACGGGGATGCCGTCGCGGACGGGGTACGCCAGCGGTCGGTCGGGGTCGGTCGACACCAGCTCGGGCTGCCCGTCCGGGCCCACCTCGTCGGTCAGCGTCGCCCCCGTCACCGGGCACCGCAGCAGCTCTCGTGCCCACGGCTCCAGGCTCGTCGCCGGCTCGTTCATCGGTCCTCCCCCGTCCGCAGCAACGACAGGACGTCGTCGCGCACCTTGTCCAGCACGTCCTCGTCGGCCGCCTCGACCGTGAGCTCCACACCGTCCACCGCGGGCCGCACCGCGAACCACCACGGAGGCGGGGCGTCCCAGTGGGAGACCAGCAGCCCGTCGCCCTCTTCGGACTCGACCGGTCCGCCGCCCGGTCGGGTCACGTAGGCCTCGACCACCCGCGCCACCGCGCCGTCGGCGTCGGCGACCTCGACGGCGATGGGTCCCGCCGTGACATAGGGCTGGTACAGCTCGGCCAGCACCGACAGCGTGTGCGGCTGGCGACCGAGCTCGGCGAGCACGTGCACGAGCGCGAGCAGGCCGGCGGTCGCAGGACTGGCGTCCCGGGCGACGAGCGTGCCGTCGGCACCGCCTGCCAGCACGGCGCCCCGGACGGCCAGCTGCTCCGGCAGCTCGGCACGGTGCACGCGCGCCGTCGCCGCACCGGCAGCGGCGAGCAGGTCCGGCACCGCCCGCGAGGTGAGGTCGTCGTGCAGCACGAGGGGGACGCGTCCCGCCGCCAGCTCCGCCGTCGTCAGCCGCAGGCCGACGACGGTGAGCACCGTCGACGGCGGCACAGGTTCACCCCGCTCGTCGAGGAGGTGCACCCGGCCTCCGGCGAGCACCGCGCCCGCGTCGGCGCCGTGCTCGAGGACCACGCTGCGCAGGTCGGAGAGGTCCGTCCCGGGGCCACTGACGAGCGTGAGCCGGACGGGGCCGTCCGCCACCAGCTGCCGGAGCACCTCGGCATGGCCCTGGGTGCCGGCGTGCACCACCACGTGCAGGCTGCGGGCGCCCCGGAGGTCGACGGCGTCCCGCAGCACCGCCAGCAGGCGGTCCGGGCCGTCAGCTTCCGTCACGGGTCAGGGCTCCTTGGCGTCGAGGGCGCCGACGAGCCTACCGGCCGGCTCCGGGACCACCCGCGGGGCGACCCGTCACGTCCTCGTCGCTGAGCGGCGTCCCGTCCCCGTCGAGCGCGAACCACGCACGGTGCTCGCACGCAGGGCAGGAGACGAACACGGCCGCACGCCCGGTCGGCGTGCTCATCCGGATGCGGACCAGATCGGTGGAGCCGCAGTGCTGGCACTCGCGCGTCCCCTCGACCAGCGGCCCGCCGCCCTGGCTGACCGATCCCAGCGGGACGGGCCCCTCGGCGACGCGACGGGACTCGCGCCGCCGCGTCACCGCACGCTCTCCTCGCCGTGCACCACGCGGAGGTGTCCGCGACGGCGACCGTCCGGCGTGACGGGCTGCGCCGCCGGCTCCGGCTCGAGCACCGCGACGGCGGGTCGACCGGCCTCACGGACGGCGTCCGCCAGGGCGAGCAGGTCGTCGTGGCTCGGGGCCGCCGGTTCGAAGTCGGGGAGCAGCCGGACCACCTCCCAGCCGCGCGGCGCGGTGAGTCGCTCGGCGTGCTCGGCGCACAGGTCGTAGGAGTGCGGCTCCGCCAGCTGGGCGAGGGGGCCGAGCACCGCGGTCGAGTCCGCGTAGACGTAGGTGAGCGTCGCCACCGCCGGGCGCGCGCACGCCGAGCGGGAGCACTGCCGAACGGATCGCACGCGCTGACGCTACAACGCACGTGCGACACCTCGGCCGGGACACCCCCGGACGGTCGCCGCCGCCGGCCTCGGGTGCGCCCGGCGGCGGCGACTAGAGTTCCGGTGGTGAGGTCACGAGGTTCACGGCGCGTCTCCTTCCCCGGGCAGCTGCCCGGTCGGGGACGTCGCTCGGCGGACGCGGAGAGCACCGGTGACCGGCTCCCGGAGCCGACCTCGTCGTCGCGGGCACCGGCCGCCCGCGCGGGGTCCCCCGCCGCGCCCGTCCGTCGTCGTGACCGTCGCGGTCGCGGTCCTCGCGGCCCCCTGCTGCCCAGCACGCTCCCGGCCTACCGGACCCGTGCGGAGCTGTTCGACGACCTGGTGCTCGACGCGGTCGAGCAGCTCGAGCGGACGTGGGCCCGGCAGCTCGACGGTACGGAGTTCGCCGTCGAGGACGTGCCGCCGTCCAACCCCGCACCCTGGGAGCGCGGCGGGGTGCCGCTCGGCCGGTGCTTCCCGTCCGACGCGGGGCTGCCGGCCCGGATCGTCGTCTACCGGCGGCCGCTCGAGGCGCGTGCCGAGGACCGAGCGGACCTCGCCGAGCTGGTGCACGACGTGGTGGTGGAGCAGGTGGCGCACCTGCTCGGCCGGTCACCGGAGGACGTGGACCCGGGCTACGGCGAGGGCCGATAGCCTGTCCGGACGATGAGCACCCCCATCCCGGCCGTCCGCGTCGTCTGCGTCGTCTACCACCCCGGACCGGAGCTGGCGCGGTTCGCCGCCGGTCTGCGGACGGCGAGCGCGCGACCCTTCGAGCTGGTGCTGGTCGACAACGGCGACGACCAGACCGTCTCGCGGGCGGTCGCCGACGAGAACGGTGCGCGCCTGGTCGTCCCCGGGCGCAACCTCGGCTACGGGGCTGCGGCGAACGTCGGTGCCATGGACGCGACGGCCGAGTGGCTCGTGGTGGCCAACTCCGACCTCGAGTGGCCGGCCGGCTCGCTCGACCGGCTGCTCGACGTGGCCGCGGCACACCCCGAGGCGGGCGCCGTCGGACCTGCCCTGCTCAACACCGACGGCAGCGTGTACCCCTCGGCACGCGAGCTGCCGTCGCTCACCCAGGGCGTCGGCCACGCGGTGCTGGGTCGGGTCTGGCCGGGCAACCCGTGGACGCGCGCCTACCAGGCACGTCAGGAGACCGCCGGGGAGCAGCGTGCGGCCGGCTGGCTGTCCGGCGCGTGCCTGGTGCTGCGACGGCGGGCGTTCGAGCAGGTGGGCGGCTTCGACGAGGACTACTTCATGTTCTTCGAGGACGTGGACCTCGGTGAGCGGCTCGGCGCCGCGGGCTGGGTGAACCTCTACGTCCCGCAGGTGGCGGTCACGCACATCGGCGGCACGTCGTGGCGGTCGCGACCCGCCCCGATGATCCGCGCGCACCACGCCAGCGCCTGGCGGTACCTCTCGCGCCGGTACACCGGCTGGCGGCTGGCACCGGTGCGCCTGGTGCTGCGCAGCGGGCTGTGGCTGCGCGAGCAGGTGGAGCTCCGCGCGGCACGCTGAGGCGGTCAGCCCAGTCCGACGCGCGGGTCCTGCCGGACGGCGATCCTGCCGGCGGCCGCCGGCTCGGGAGCCGGCAGGAGCAGCGACACCAGCGTGCCATCGGCCTGTGCCCGCTCCGCGACCAGCGCCCAGGACGCGTCGACGGGGCCGTCCGTGGTGATCAACGACACCCCGGCGACCTGCGTGGGATCGGCGACCAGCTTCGCGAGCGGCCATGCGGCCGTCGTCCCGGCGTCGACGCTGACCCGGTTCTCGTCGAGCACGCTGCCGTCGGACCGGAGCAGGCGCAACGTCCCGGTGACGGAGGCGGCCGCGCCGGACCCCTGGGCCGTGGGGTCGCCCGACCGCGGAACCGCGCCCACCACCAGCGTGTCGACCGTGCCGGGCGCAGGCACCACCAGCCCGGCAGCCGGTGCCGCGGCGGCGGCCCAGGTCCGCTCCACTCGCGGCTGGGTGTCCAGCGCACCGGGCGTCCCCAACCGCGAGTACTCCGCGGCGGCGACCACGGGCTGATCCGCCTGGACGACGACCGTGTACTGCCCGGCGGGGAGCCCGCCGAGCGGGAGGTCGGTCACCGAACCGGCCGCCAGGTCCACGGTGCCGGCACCCGGCAGCGTGACCGGACCGTCGGACCCGAGGAGGCTGACCGTCGCCCTGGTGCCGCTGGCGCCCGGTGCGAGCAGCCGCAGCACCGGCGCGTCCGGGCTGTCCACCGTGGAGGCCTCCACGAGCAGCCCGGGGACGGTGACGCGCTGGGCCGGTGCGCTGCCGGGCACCACGAGGTCCGCACCGGCCGGCGTGAAGCCCCGGACGGCGCCGTCCTGCACCCAGGCGGACACCTGTCCCCCGGTGGCCCGCACGTGCACCGCGATCGACCGCTGCGCCGCCGCGACCGCCTCGAGCGTGACCGACCGGCTGCCGTGGGGC
>NCKG01000108.1:0-6724 GCA_002279095.1 Cellulomonas sp. 14-74-6 | reverse complement strand
AGCGCCGCCGACACCGAAGGGGACCCCACCCGATGACCTACGAGATGCCGGTGCTCTTCCAGGTGGTGTCCCTCATCGCCGTCGTCGGTCTGCTCATGGCGGACCTGGCGGTGATCGGCCGCCGGCCGCACGTACCGTCCACCCGCGAGAGCCTCCGGTGGGTGGCCGTGTACGTCGTGCTCGCCCTGGTGTTCGCAGCGCTGGTCGGTGTCGTGGGCGGTGCGGTCCCGGCGGGGGAGTTCATCGCGGGCTGGCTGACCGAGTACAGCCTGTCCGTGGACAACCTCTTCGTGTTCGTCCTGATCATGTCGGCGTTCGCCGTGCCGCGGGACCACCAGCAGAAGGTGCTGCTGGTCGGCATCATCGTCGCGCTGGTGCTGCGCGGAGCGTTCATCCTCGCGGGTGCCGCGGTGGTGACGCGGTACAGCTGGGTGTTCTACGTGTTCGGCGCTTTCCTGGTGTACACGGCGGTGCACCTGCTGCGGGGCGGCGAGAGCGGTGACGACGAGTACCACGAGAGCGTCCTGGTCCGGGCGGCACGCCGATTCTGGCCGATCTCCCGGGAGTACGACGGCGGCGCGGTGCGCACGGTGGTCGACGGTCGTCGCATGTTCACCCCGCTGCTGGTGGTCTTCCTGGCCATCGGCACCACGGACGTGCTGTTCGCCTTCGACTCCATCCCGGCGATCTTCGGCCTGACGCACGACCCGTTCATCGTCTTCACGTCGAACGTCTTCGCGCTGATGGGTCTGCGCCAGCTGTTCTTCCTGCTCGGCGGGGTGCTGGACCGGATCGTGTACCTGCCGTACGGGCTGGCCGCCATCCTCGGCTTCATCGGTCTGAAGCTGGTCTCGGAGGCGCTCCGGAGCAACACCGTTCCGTTCGTCAACGGCGGCCGTGCGGTCGGCTGGGCGCCGGAGGTGCCGACCTGGGTGTCGCTGCTGGTGATCGCCGGCTCCCTGGGAGTGGCGACCGCCGCGAGCGTCGTGCACGCGAACCGGCACCGTCTGCCGGGCCGGCTCGGGCGCCCGACCGGCGACCGGGCCGACGGGCCGGCAGCCGACGAGACCGGAGCGCTGGAGCGCTGACCGCTCTTGTGGGACCGGCGGACCGCAGCCGCGCCCGCCGTCCGAGCGCCGAGTCGCCTCAGAGGCTCCTGGACCAGGGCCCCAGGATGACGTCCCAGGCCCGCACGTCCGTCGTGCGGACCAGGCCTTCACGGGCGAACGGGTCCTGCGCGAGAAGCTGGGCCAGGGCCTCCGCGTCGGCGGCACGGAACACGAGCAGGGCGCCGGGCTCGCCGTCGGCGAAGGGCCCGGAGCCGAGCAGCGCGCCGCGGTCGGCCTGACCGGCCAGCCACGCGCGGTGCTCCGGGCGCACCTGGTCGCGGACGTCGGCGCGCTCGTCGTACGTGTAGCGGACGGCGTAGGTGGTCATCGTCCTATCGTGCCGGAGCCGGCGCGGTGGCCCCAGCCGGAACGGTGACCCGAGCCCCGGCCGCGGTCGGTGGCCGCGACGATGGCAGAGTGACGTGCATGCCTCGCCATCACCGCACGTTGCTCACCGACGACCTGCTCGCCCGGGTCCACGACCGCGCTCCGGTGCACGACCGCGACAACACGTTCCCGCACGACGACCTCGCCGACCTGCGTGCCGCGGGCTATCTGAGGGCGTTCGTCCCTGCGGAGCTCGGCGGTGCGGGGCTGAGCCTCGAGGAGGTCGCCCGGGAGCAGGTCCGGCTCGCGGCCGCTGCGCCGGCCACCGCTCTCGCGGTGAACATGCACCTGGTGGTGACCGGGATGGCCGCCCTCCTCGGGGCCGGCGGTGACGACTCGATGCGGTTCGTGCTGCAGGACGCGGCGGCCGGGGAGGTGTTCGCGTTCGGCAACTCCGAGGCGGGAAACGACCTGGTGATGTTCGGCTCACGCACCCGTGCCGAGCGCGCGACCGATGGCGGCTACCGGTACGTCGGCACCAAGATCTTCACGTCGCTGTCGCCGGTGTGGACGCGCCTTGCGACCTTCGGCCTCGACGACGCGGACCCCTCGGACCTCCGTCTGGTCCACGGCGTCGTAGCCCGCGAGCAGGGCGGTGTGACCGTCGGCGAGGACTGGGACACCCTGGGGATGCGCGCGACGCAGTCGGCGACGACGCACCTGGAGGGCGCGTACGCGCCGCCGGACCGCATCGTCCGGCGGCTGCCGCCCGGGCCGAGCGCCGACCCGTACATCGTCGCGCTGTTCTCCGTCTTCGAGATCCTGCTCGCCGCCGTGTACACGGGCATCGGGCGGCGGGGCCTGGAGCTCGGCGCGGCCAACGCCCGGCGGCGCACGTCGATGAAGTACGGCGGGCGCAGCTACGCCGACGACCCGGACATCCGGTGGAAGGTCGCCGATGCCGCCCTGGCTCAGGACGGTGCCGAGCTCCAGGTGTTCGCCCTGGCGCGGGACGTGGACGAGCGGGTGGACCACGGAGCGCGGCTGTTCGCCCAGCTCGTGGGGCTCAAGATACGTGCCACCGAGTCGGCCCGGGTCGTCGTCGACCTGGCGCTGCGGGTCAGCGGGGGAGCCGTCTACTACACCGGCAACGAGCTGAACCGCCTCTACCGCGACGTGCTCGCCGGGATCTACCACCCGTCGGACGACGAGTCCGCCCACGCGACCGTCGCGCAGTCCGTCCTGGGCCCGGTGAACGCTCGGTGAAGGTGTGCGCCACGGGACCTACGGACGCGTAACTTACGGAGCCGTAGGTTACGCTGGGAACGTGCCGACGACGTCAGGACCGACCAGTCACAGCTCGCCCACGACGTCGGTCCCGCGAGAGGTCGACGTCGCCGACGAGCCCTTGAGCACGGCGCTCGACCGTGCCGCCACGTCGTTCCCCGACCGCGTCGCCGTCGACTTCCTCGGGGCGACCACGACCTACCGCCGGCTCGCCGACCAGGTCTCCCGTGCGGCGGCTGCGCTGGTCGAGCTCGGCGTCCGCCGAGGGGACCGCGTCGCGCTGGTCCTGCCGAACAGCACCTCGCACGTCGTCGCGGTGCACGCGGTGCTCCGGATCGGCGCGGTCGTCGTCGAGCACAACCCGACGTACGCGGTCGAGTCGCTGCGGCACCAGCTCGCGGACAGCGGCGCCTGCGTGGCGCTCGTCTGGCGCAAGGCGGTGCCGTCGGTGCTGGCGGCCCGCGGGCCGGCGCTGCGCACCGTCGTGTCGGTGGACCTGGCACAGGACCTGCCGCTGCACTCGCGCCTCGCTCTGCACCTCCCCGTGCCCAAGGCGCGCACGATGCGTGCCGCCCTCTGCGGTCCGGCGGTCCCGAGCAGCGTCCCGTCATGGCACCGTCTCGTCGCAGCGGCGGCCCCGTTGCCGGCCGACCATCCGTCGGCGGACGCGGCGGACGTCGCGCTGCTGCAGTACACGGGCGGCACCACGGGCACCCCGAAGGGCGCCGTGCTCACGCACCGCAACCTCGTCGCCAACGTGACGCAGGGCCGCGCGTGGACCGGTGCGCAGGACGGCGTCGAGGTGGTGTACGCCGTGCTGCCCTATTTCCACGCGTTCGGGATGACCCTGTGCCTCCTCTACGGCACGGGTATCGCAGCCACCCAGGTGGTCTTCCCGTCCTTCGACCCGGCGACCGTGCTCGCCGCGCAGCGTCGCCGCCCCGGCACCTTCCTGCCCGCCGTACCGCCGATGCTCGAACGGCTCGGGGTCGCGGCCGAACGGGCGGGCGCCGACCTGACGTCCTTCCGGTGCGCGCTCAGCGGCGCGATGGCGCTGCCCCGGGCGACCGCCGAGCGGTGGGAGCGGCTGACCGGAGGCCTTGCCGTGGAGGGCTACGGCATGACCGAGACGTCGCCGGTCGCGCTCGGCAACCCCCTGAGCCCGGCACGGCGCCCAGGCGTGCTGGGCATGCCGTTCCCGTCCACGCGGATCCGCGTCGTCTCGCAGGACGACCCCGAGCGCGACGTGCTGCCCGGTGAGCAGGGTGAGCTTCTGGTGGCCGGTCCGCAGGTGTTCGCCGGCTACTGGAACCGGCCGGACGAGACCGCGCACCAGCTGCTCGCCGGTGGCTGGCTGCGCACGGGCGACATCGTGCGGGTGGACCCCGACGGCTTCGTCGTCCTGGTCGACCGACTCAAGGAGATGATCGTCAGCGGGGGGTTCAAGGTGTACCCGTCGCAGGTGGAGGACCATCTGCGGACGATGCCGGGCATCGCGGACGTGGCCGTCGTGGGCGAGCCGGCGGGAGAGCACGGGGAGAGCGTGGTTGCCGCGGTGGTGCTGGAGGAGGGCGCGCACGGCATCGACCTCGACGCGGTCCGCCACTGGTGCGAGGCTCGGCTGGCCCGCTACGCGGTCCCACGTCGGCTCGTTGTGCTGCCGGACCTCCCGAGGTCGCAGGTCGGCAAGGTGCTCCGGCGCGTGGTCCGGGACAACCTCGCCAAGGCTCAGGTGGTCCTGCCCGCCGAGCAGTGAGACCGTCGAGGGCACGATCCGCCGCTCACCAGCCGCGCGCGCGCCAGACGTCCAGGTGAGGTCGCTCCGCACCCAAGGTCGTGTCGGTCCCGTGCCCGGGATAGACCCAGGCGGTGTCGTCGAACCGGTCGAAGATCCGCTCGGTCACGTCGTGGAACAGCTGGTCGAACCGTGCCCTGTCGTGGCCGGTCGCGCCGACCCCACCGGGGAACAGGCTGTCGCCGGTGAACAGGTGCGCCCTCCCGGCGACGGCGTCCGCCTCGTCCGCGTGCTCCGGCTCGCGGTAGACGAGGGCGATGGAGCCCGGCGTGTGGCCGCGCAGCGCGATCACCTCGAGGACGGCGTGACCGACCGCGATCGTGTCGCCGTCCTGCAGCCGACGCTGCACCGGCCGGTCCGCGGCCGCCGCGACCGCGTCGGCGTCCGGCGCTCCGGCCAGCAGGGGCGCTCCCGTGACCGCCACCACCGACGCCAGTGCCGACAGGTGGTCGGGGTGGCGGTGGGTCGTGACGATCGCGTCCAGCCGAGCCGACGCCGCGCCCTCGCGCACCAGCGCGAGCAGGCGCTCCGGGTCGGCGGCCGCGTCGACCAGGAGCTGCGCGCCCGTCCTGCGGCACGTGACCAGGTAGGCGTTGTTGTCCATCGGACCCACCGACGCCTTGCGGATCTGGACCTCGTCCAGCACCCGCACGTCGCTGGGCCCGCCAGGCCGGACGTCACCGCTGTAGGTCATGGCGTGCGCCGGCGCTGGGCGAGCTCGTACTGGTGCACCGCTCGGACCAGCGCCAGGTGCGACAGCGCCTGCGGGGTGTTGCCGGCCATCCGCCGATGTTCCGGGTCGTACTGCTCGGCGAGCAGCCCGACGTCGCTGGTCAGTCCGACCAGGATGTCGAGAACCTCGCGCGCCTCGTCCACGCGGTCCGCCCGCGCGAGCGCGTCCGCCAGCCAGAACGAGCAGGCGAGGAACGGGTTCTCCCGTCCGCCCACACCGTCGTCCGTCTTGTCGGCGCGGTAGCGCAGCAGCAGGCCGGGGGAGACCTCCAGCTCCTTGCGGATCGCGTGGAGCGTGGCCAGCATGCGGGGGTCGGTCGGCGGCAGGAAGTCCACCTGGAACATCTGCAGCAGCGACGCGTCCGTGTGGGCGGCGCCCGGGTACTGCACGAAGCTGCCGGCGGCGTCCGACCAGCCGTGCGCCAGGACGTCGGCGTGCGCTGCATCTCGCTCGGCCCGCCACCGGTCGACGTCACCGGGGACCCCGAGGGTCTCGACGGCCTTGACCGCGCGGTCCAGCGCGGCCCACGTCATGGCCCGCGAGTGCGTGAAGGCACGGGGGCGGCCGCGCGACTCCCAGATGCCGGCGTCGGGCTCCCGCCACGTCTCGACGAGGTGGTCGACGAGGTTGCGCTGGAGGGCCCACGACGAGGCCGTCTCCTCGATCCCGGCGGCTCGCGCCATCTCGAGGGCGCACATCACCTCGCCCAGCACGTCGTGCTGCACCTGCCCCGAGGCGGCGTTGCCGACCCGGACCGGCTTGGAGTCCGCATAGCCGGGCAGGTGGTCGAGCGTCCGCTCGCTCAGCTCCCGCGCCCCGTCGAGGCGGTACATGATCTGCATGTCCACGGCGTCCCCGGCCACGGCGCGCAGCAGCCAGCTGCGCCAGTGCTCGGTCTCGTGCAGGTAGCCGTGCTCCAGCAGCGCCTCGAGGGTCAGAGCCGCGTCGCGCAGCCACGTGAACCGGTAGTCCCAGTTGCGCGCGCCGCCGAAGGTCTCCGGCAGCGACGTGGTGACGGCCGCGACGATGCCGCCGGTCTCGGCGTGGGTGAGCAGCCGCAGGACGAACAGCGACCGTACGACCGCCTGTCGGTACGGCCCCGGCACGTCGGCCTGGGCAGCCCAGGAGCGCCAGACCCGGGCACTCGCGGCCAGCCCTTCGGCGACGTCGCCGATGCGGGCGACCGGTTGCCACGACGGCGACCACGTCAGGGTCAGGGTGACCGACTCACCGGAACGGAGCGTGAATCGGTCCTCGTGCCGGTTGTGCACCGCCTTGGGCAGGCGGTCGCCGTGCAGCACCAGGGAGTCCGGCCCGGCGATGGCGTGGATGGCGGGCCTGCCGTCGGGATCGGTCACGCGCTGGACCCACGGCCGGTACTGCCCGTAGCCGAACCGCACGACCCACTCGTGCAGGACGTCCACGTGTCCGCGCGTGCACGTGATGCGACGCACGAGGTCGGCGCGGCCGTCG
>NCKG01000107.1:0-6807 GCA_002279095.1 Cellulomonas sp. 14-74-6 | reverse complement strand
GTGCTGTGGCTGGTGATCGTGCCGGCGGTCGCCGTGGCCGTCGGCCTGCTCGTCGCTCTCCTGGTCGACCGCATGAAGTACGCGTCGATCCCCAAGACGATGGTGTTCCTGCCGACCGCCATCTCGTTCGTGGGCGCCTCCGTCATCTGGTCGTACGTCTACAACTACGTGACGCCGTCGCAGCCGCAGACCGGTCTGCTCAGCCAGATCGTCATCAAGCTGGGCTGGAGCAACCCGCCCAACTGGCTGATCACCCCGCCGCTGAACACCTTCCTCGAGATGGTGATCATGATCTGGATCCAGGCGGGGTTCGCGATGGTGGTGCTCGGCGCCGCCCTCAAGGCGATCCCCGACGAGGTGATCGAGTCGGCGCGGATGGACGGTGCCTCGGGGTTCCGCCTGTTCCGCACCATCCAGATCCCGATGATCCGCAACACCCTGGTCGTGGTGCTGACGACGGTGATGATCACGACGCTCAAGGTCTTCGACATCGTCTTCACCATCAACAACGGCAACTTCAAGACGGACGTGCTCGCCCGTCAGATGTACGCCGACATGTTCGTCACCAGCCAGGTCGCGCGCGGCAGCGCCCTGGCAGTGATCCTGTTCCTCGCCGTCCTGCCGCTGGTGCTCTACAACGTCCGACAGCTGCGCAGGGAGCGTGAGATCCGATGAGCGCGACCACCGACCCGATGAGCGCGACCGGCACGGCGTCAACCGACGTCAAGAAGCCCCTCACCGGTCCGGCGGCGACCAGGGCCGTCCGGACGGCATTCAGCAGCCCCACGGCCTCGATCGTCGCGATCGCGATCGGCGTGCTGTGGACCATCCCGACGTTCGGCCTGTTCGTCAACTCGTTCCGGTCCAAGAGCGACGCCGCCACCAGCGGCTGGTGGATGTTCTTCGTCCAGCCCAGCTTCAGCCTCGACGGGTACCGGCAGGTGCTCACCGGGCAGGGCGGCCTGTTCATCCCCCTGGTGAACTCCCTGGCGATCACCATCCCGGCGACGATCATCCCGATCTTCGTCGCGTCGATGGCCGGCTACGCGCTGGCCTGGATGCGGTTCCGGGGCAGCGACGCGATCTTCTTCACGTTCTTCGCGCTGCAGGTGGTGCCGCTGCAGATGGCGCTGGTGCCGCTGCAGCAGTACTACGTTCACGGGCTGCGGATCGCGGGGGTGACGGTGCTGCCGTCACCAGGGGTGAACGGCACGCTGGCGCAGATCTGGCTGTCGCACACGATGTTCTCGCTGCCCCTGGCGGTGTTCCTGCTGCACAACTTCATCGCGCAGCTGCCGGGGTCCCTGATCGAGGCGGCACGGGTGGACGGGGCGTCCCACCTGCGCATCTTCCGCTCGGTCGTGCTGCCGCTGTCCATGCCGGCGATCGCCTCGTTCTCCATCTTCCAGTTCCTCTGGGTGTGGAACGACCTGCTGGTGGCCAAGACCTTCGGCGGCTCGAACCCGGCGCTGCAACCGGTCACGGCCCGGATGCAGAGCCTCACCGGCAGCTACGGCTCGCACCTGGAGCTGCTGGCACCGGCCGGCTTCCTGACCATCGTCGTGCCGGTGATCGTGTTCCTCGCCCTGCAGCGGTACTTCGTGCGAGGACTGCTCGCGGGGTCGGTCAAGGGCTGATCCGGACGCGACGGGGCGGGTGCGCGGTGCAGGCATAGCCTGGCCCGCGTGCCCGCCCCGCTGCTGTTCCTGCTCTCGGGGCTGACCCAGTACCTCGGTGCTGCGGTGGCCGTACGGCTGTTCGGCGCGCTGCCACCGGCCACCGTCGCATGGCTGCGGATCGCCGTGTCGGCGGTGCTGCTGCTCGGGTGGGCGCGGCCGTGGCGGCATGGTCCGTGGGACCGTCGGCGGCTGGCGACCACCGCGGCGTTCGGCGTGGTGCTCGCGGCGATGAACGTCAGCTTCTACGTGGCGATCGCGCACCTGCCGCTGGGCACGGCGGTGGCGATCGAGTTCGTCGGACCCGTGGCGGTGGCCGCCGTGACCGGGTCCGGGTGGCGGGAGCGTGCCGCGATCGCGGTCGCGGCGGTGGGCGTGGTGCTGCTCGCGGGGGTGTCGCTGCACACCGGCGCGTCGGGCCGCGTGGGGCTGCTGGCGATCGGTGCGGCGGCTGCCTTCTGGGCCGGGTACATCGTGCTGGGCCGGCGGGTGGCCGGTCAGGCGTCTGGCCTGGCGGGCCTGGCGGTCGGGATGACGACGGGAGCGGTGGTGCTGGCCCCGGGGTTCGCCGGTGCCGCCGGACCCGTGCTGCACGACGTGCGGCTCGCCGCCGCCGTGCTGGCCGTGGCGGTGTGCTCGTCGGTGGTGCCGTACGGCATCGAGCAGGTGGTGCTGCGGCGGGTCAGCGCGGCGACGTTCGCCGTGCTGCTCGCGCTGCTGCCGGCCAGCGCAGCCGTGGTGGGTGCCGTGGTGCTGCGGCAGCTGCCGCACCCGGTGGACCTCGTCGGCCTCGCTCTCGTCTGCGGTGCGATCGCGCTGACCGCCCGCCGGGAACCGCCGGTG
This sequence comes from Cellulomonas sp. 14-74-6, assembly GCA_002279095.1. GTDB lineage: Bacteria > Actinomycetota > Actinomycetes > Actinomycetales > Cellulomonadaceae > Cellulomonas. Next base: position 4,288 of record NCKG01000107.1, on the reverse strand, counting down.
GTGCGCGCGGCACGCAGCCGGACCGAAGCGGCCACGGACGAGGGATTGGGCTGACCGGGTCGACACCACGAAGCTCAGCGCCGCCGTCCGTTCGCAGCAGGTCGACGACAAGACGGCGCTGCCGGCCCGGATCACCTACCGGGACCGGTCCGGCGCGACGGCCTGGTGCGCAAGATGACGTCGGACGTGCAGGGCGAGCAGCAGGTGATGACGTTCTCCGGCTGGGGCCAGCCGGTGGACGTCCAGGCGCCGCGGGCCAGCCAGGTGGTCACGCTCAAGTGCCGACGTGGCCCGGCGCCGTCGGGCCGGTGGGACTGCGCCCCGGCTAGAGGTACTGACCCGTGGAGCGGGAGGTGTCGCCGTCGTCGTCCTGGTCACGCGGCACGACGAAGACGCCCGGTCCCGCCTGCTGCGGGTGCACGCCGGGCGGCAGTGCGCGGCGCATCCCCGTCAGCTGCGCCTGCGCGGCCATCTGCTGCGCGACCAGCGCCGTCTGGATCCCGTGGAACAGACCCTCGAGCCAGCCGACCAGCTGGGCCTGCGCGATCCGCAGCTCCGCGTCCGACGGTGCGTCGTCGCTGAACGGCAGCGTGATGCGGTGCAGCTCGGCGACCAGCTCGGGGGACAGCCCCTCCTCGAGCTCGGCCAGCGACCGCTCGTGGATCTCGGCGAGCCGGCTGCGCGCCGCGTCGTCGAGCGGGGCGCTGCGCACCTCGTCGAGCAGCTGCTTGATCATGGTGCCGATCCGCATCACCTTGGCCGGCTGCTCCACGAGCGAACCGACCTGCTCGTCGCGGTCCTCGTCCGCTTCGGGGCGCGCGGCGGAGGTCGTCACGTCGTCGTCCACCACGGTGGTCTCGTCGTCCTGGCTCACCTGGGCATTGTGCCGCCCGGTGGGCGCCCAGCGCCTGCTACGGCACCAGCAGGATCTTGCCGAACGCCGCGCCGGCCTCCATCAGCTGGTGCGCGTGCGCGGCCTGGGCGAACGGGACGTGCGCGTGCACGACGGGCCCCACCGTCCCGGCCGACACCAGCGGCCACAGGTGCTGCCGGACCTCCGCCATGATCGCCGCCTTCTGCGCCAGGGGACGGGAGCGCAACGTGGTGCCCAGCACGGTGGCGCGGCGCTCGAGCAGCAGCCCGAGGTCGAGCTCGGCACGGCGCCCCCGCTGCAGGCCGATGACGGCCAGCCGGCCGCCGTCGGCCAGCATCGCGAGGTTCTCGGCCAGGCCGCCGGCGCCGAGCACGTCGAGCACCACGTCGACCCCGCGGCCCTCCGTGGCGGCCAGGACCCGACCGGCGACGTCGGGCAGCCGGTGGTCGACGACGACGTCCGCACCCAGGGCCCGCACCCGTTCGCAGCGCTGTGAACCTCCGGCCGTGGCCAGCACGCGGTGCCCGAGCGCGCGTGCGACCTGCACGGCGACGGACCCGATGCCGCCCGAGCCGCCACGCACCAGCACCGTGTCGCCGTCCGTGAGCCGGGCAGCCTGCAGCGTCGACCACACCGTGGCCAGCGCCTCCGGCAGCGCGGCCGCCTCCGCGGTCGCCAGGCCGTCGGGCACCGGCAGGCACAGCGCTGCCGTCGCGACGGCACGCTCGGCGTACCCGCCGCCGGCCAGCAGCGCCGCGACGCGGTCGCCGACAGACCAGCCCGAGGTGCCCGGTCCGAGGGCGGACACCACGCCGCTGATCTCCATCCCCGGCCACTCCGGCGCCCCGGGCGGAGGGGGGTAGTGGCCCTGCCGTTGCAGCACGTCAGCGCGGTTCACCCCGGCTGCGGTCACCTCGACCAGCAGCTCGCCGGCGCCCGGCACGGGGTCCGGGAGCTCGTCCACCTGCAGCTGCTCCGGCCCACCGGGGGCGCGCACCACGACCGCTCGCACCCGGTGAAAGTACGCCGGAACGGACGATTGGGTGTCCCCGAGCGGGTGACGTCCGTGGCAAACTCGCCCCGCGACCTCATGGTCCGCACCACTGCGACCGATAGCACCCGAACGAGGTCCACGTCACCGCGACGCGCTGAGGCGTGCGTGGCACCGGGTCGGAAGGGAACGACATGCTGCGACGGCTTGGCATCCGCGCCAAGGTTCTGGCGGTTCTTGCCGTGCCCATGCTCGTCATCCTCGCCGCTGGCGTGTTCATCTCCGCGACGGCCCTGACGCAGCTGCGGCTCGACCGCGCCACCCGCGGTGTGGTCGACCTGGTGCGGGCCTACCAGCCGCTGAACGAGGCCTTCCAGACCGAGCGGGTGGTGTCCACCACCAACGGCAGCGCGGACCAGATCAAGGCGACGCGGGCGGCGACCGACAAGGCGCTCGCGGACGTGCGGCCGATCGCCGCCAAGCTGGACCTCGCGGAGTTCCCGTCGGACGTCGTCGGCAGGTTCACCGAGCTGCAGCGGTCCTTCGACAAGGACCTGTCCGCCATGCGGCAGAACGTCGACATCCAGGCGCGACCCGAGATCATCCAGAACGCCTACGCCAACCTGGCCAGCCGGCAGATCGCGCTGGTGCAACTGGTGGCGCAGACGATCAGCAACCGTGACGTCGCCAAGTACCTCTCGGCGCAGGCCTCCGTCGCGTCGACGGCCGACGACCTGGTGCAGGAGGCGGTCGCCGGCCTGACGCTGATGAACAAGCAGGCCGTGTCGTCCCTCTCGTCCGTCCAGTTCGCCAACCTCGGCACGCAGACCGAGAACCAGCGGGCGTTGGCTCGTGACCAGGTGGCCAGCCTGGGCGTCAAGGACATCGAGATCGGCTACGCGGACCCGAACGCCGACTTCATGACGATGCGGTCGACGATCAGCATCGGCACCAACGCCGCGTTCGCCCTGGTCGACCCCGCGGTGTTCGCCAAGGCGGTCACCGACCAGACCCGCCGCCTGAGCGCCGTCAGCACCGACGTCCTGAGCAGCGCCCACAACGTGGCGACCCGGGCGATCGACGCACAGACCCAGCGCGCCATCATCACGGTGGGCATCGCCGTCGGCGCCGCCGTGCTGTCCTTCTTCTTCGCGGTGGTCGTCTCCCGCACCATCGTCGTCCCGCTGCGTCGCCTGACCGCGGCCGCCGCGGACGTGCGCGACGAGCTGCCGCGCCTGGTCGAGCAGGTGCAGGTCCCCGGTGAGAGCCCCTCGCTGGAGCTGCCGCAGATCCCCGTGACGTCGTCCGACGAGGTCGGCCGCCTGGCCGCCGCGTTCAACGCGGTCAACGCCACCACCGTCCAGGTCGCCCAGGAGCAGGCGGCGCTGCGCGGGTCCATCGCCGAGATGTTCGTCAACGTGGCCCGCCGCGACCAGGTGCTCCTCAACCGCCAGCTGTCGTTCATCGACTCGCTCGAGCGGTCCGAGGAGGACCCGAGCACCCTGGCGAACCTGTTCCGCCTCGACCACCTCGCCACCCGCATGCGCCGCAACGCGGAGTCGCTGCTGGTGCTCGCCGGCATCGACTCCGGCCGCCGCCTGCGCGACTCGCTGCCGCTGTCGGACGTCATCCGCACCGCCTCGTCCGAGATCGAGCAGTACGACCGCGTCGAGCTTGAGCTCACCGCCGACCCGGCGATGCTCGGGTTCAACGCCCTGCCGGCCGCGCACCTGCTCGCGGAGCTGCTGGAGAACGCCACCGTGTTCTCCGAGCCCGAGACGCCGATCGTCGTGGCCACGGGTGTCCGCGGCGACCAGGTCGAGGTCCGGATCATCGACCAGGGCCTCGGCATGAGCGAGGTCGAGCTGGACGCCGCCAACGAGAAGATCCGCTCGGTCGGCGCCGGTGACGCGCTGGGCGCCCAGCGCCTGGGCCTCTTCGTGGTCGGCCGGCTGGCGCAGCGCCTCGGGGCCGAGGTGGAGCTCCGCAAGAGCAGCCGTGGCACCACCGGTACCGAGACCGTGGTCCGCTTCCCGTCGACGCTGTTCCAGTCGACCGAGGTGTCCGCGCTGGGCAGCTACGGCCCGGCGATCCCGTCGGCACCGGTGCCGGAGCTCGAGGAGGCGCCCGAGGCGCAGCCGGTGGACCTCGCGGCCCTCACGGACGGCGCGACACCGCTCGGCCTCCCTCGTCGTCGTGCGGGGGTCGATCCTGCTGCACCGCCGGCCACCCTGCCGACCCGGACCCCTGCCACCCAGCCCGCGGCCGCCTCGGCACCGCTGCCGCCGGCCGCGCCGCTGGCGCCCGCCGCCGCGGACCAGCGATCCGGCGGGCTGCCGCAGCGCCCGCGCAAGACGTTCGACGAGAACGCCATCGTCCTGCCCGAGGCGCCCACCCCGACGCTCTCGCCGTCGCTGTCCGCC
>NCKG01000106.1:0-6825 GCA_002279095.1 Cellulomonas sp. 14-74-6 | reverse complement strand
CCCGCTTGTCGCGGTCGGCGACGGAGATGAACACCGTTCCGGAGGTCGGCAGGCCGCCGAACGACGCCTGCTGCGACTTGGCGAACGCGGTGGGGAAGTCCACGTCGAAGCCCATCACCTCACCGGTCGAGCGCATCTCCGGCCCCAGCACGGTGTCCACGGCGTGGCCGTCGAGCGTGCGGAACCGCTTGAACGGCAGCACCGCCTCCTTGACCGCGATCGGCGCCGCGAGGTCCAGCACGCTCGCGTCCTCGGCAGGCAGGACCCCTGCCTCACGCAGCTCGGCGATCGACCGGCCCACCATGATCAGCGCGGCGGCCTTGGCGAGCGAGACGCCGGTCGCCTTGGACACGAAGGGCGCCGTGCGCGACGCCCGCGGGTTCGCCTCGAGGACGTAGAGCACGTCGGACACCAGCGCGAACTGGATGTTCAGCAGGCCGCGCACGCCGACCCCGCGCGCGATCGCCTCGGTGGAGGTGCGGATCCGCTCGAGCTCGGTGGCGGACAGCGTCACCGGCGGCAGCGCGCACGCCGAGTCGCCGGAGTGGATGCCGGCCTCCTCGATGTGCTCCATCACGCCGCCGAGGTACAGCTCCTCGCCGTCGTACAGGGCGTCGACGTCGATCTCGATCGCGTCGTCCAGGAACCGGTCGATCAGCAGCGGCGGCAGCACGCCCCGGTTGGACACGGTCGCGTCCGCGAGGGCGCGCTCGACGTACTCGGTCAGCTGGGTCTCGTCGTACACGATCTCCATGCCGCGGCCGCCGAGCACGTAGGACGGCCGCACCAGCACGGGGAAGCCGATGCTCGCGGCGGTTTCCCGCGCCTGGGCCAACGTCGTGGCGGTGCCGAACGCCGGTGCCGGCAGGCCGGCTGCGGCGAGCACCTGACCGAACTCGCCGCGGTCCTCGGCCGCGTCGATGGCGTCCGGCGGAGTGCCGAGGATCGGCAGGCCGGCGTCGAACAGGCGCTGCGCGAGCGACAGCGGGGTCTGGCCGCCCAGCGTGACGATCAGACCGGCCACCGGGCCGGCGGCGCGCTCGGCCTCGTACACCTCGAGCACGTCCTCGAAGGTCAGCGGCTCGAAGTACAGCCGGTTCGAGGTGTCGTAGTCGGTGGACACCGTCTCGGGGTTGCAGTTGATCATCACGGTCTCGAACTCGCCCTTGAGGGCGAGCGCCGCGTGCACGCAGGAGTAGTCGAACTCGATGCCCTGCCCGATCCGGTTGGGCCCGGAACCGAGGATCAGGACGGCGGGCCGCTCGCGCGGCGCCACCTCGGTCTCCTCGTCGTACGCCGAGTAGTGGTACGGCGTGCGGGCCGCGAACTCGGCCGCGCAGGTGTCGACCGTCTTGTAGACCGGTCGCACCCCGAGCGCCCAGCGCGTGTGCCGGACGCTGTCCTCGCTGCTCCCCCGCAGGACCGCGACCTGGGCGTCCGACAGGCCGTGGCGCTTGGCGCGGGCCAGGACCTCGCGGGTGAGGGCCGGCGCGGCTGCGACCTCGGCCGCGACCTCGTTGACCAGCTGCAGCTGGTCGAGGAACCAGGGGTCGATCTTGGTCCGCTGGTACACCGTCTCCAGCGGGACGCCCGCGCGCAGCACCTGCTGGACGTCGACGAGGCGGCGCTCGGTGGGCCGGGCGATGGACTCGACGAGGGCGTCCAGCTCCGCGCCGGACGCCGGCTCGCCGTCCCAGTGGAACGTCGCACCCTTCTTGTCCAGGGAGCGCAGCGCCTTGCCGAGGGCCTCGGTGAAGTTGCGGCCGAGCGCCATCGCCTCGCCGACCGACTTCATGGTGGTGGTGAGCGTGGGGTCGGCCGCCGGGAACTTCTCGAAGGCGAACCGCGGCACCTTGACGACCACGTAGTCGAGGGTCGGCTCGAAGCTGGCCGGCGTGGAGCCCGTGATGTCGTTGGGGATCTCGTCCAGCGTGTAGCCGACCGCCAGCCGCGCCGCGATCTTGGCGATCGGGAAGCCGGTCGCCTTCGAGGCGAGGGCCGACGAGCGCGACACCCGCGGGTTCATCTCGATGACGATGATCCGGCCGGTCTCCGGGTCCACCGCGAACTGGATGTTGCAGCCGCCGGTGTCGACGCCGACCTCCCGGATCACCGCGATGCCGATGTCCCGCATCCGCTGGTACTCGCGGTCGGTCAGGGTCAGCGCGGGGGCCACCGTCACGGAGTCGCCGGTGTGCACGCCGACCGGGTCCACGTTCTCGATCGAGCAGACCACCACGACGTTGTCGTGCTTGTCGCGCATCAGCTCGAGCTCGTACTCCTTCCAGCCGAGGATCGACTCCTCGAGGAGCACCTCGGTGGACGGCGAGTAGTGCAGGCCCTGGCCGACGATGCGGCGCAGGTCGGCCTCGTCGTAGGCGATGCCGGACCCCAGGCCGCCCATCGTGAACGACGGACGGACCACCATCGGGTAGCCGAGCACGTCCACGGCGGCCAGCGCGTCGTCCAGCGAGTGCGCGATCACCGACCGTGCGGACTCGCCGCCGCACACCTCGACGACCTGCTTGAACTGCTCGCGGTCCTCGCCCTTCTGGATCGCGGCGATGTTGGCGCCGACCAGCTCCACGCCGTACTCGTCGAGCACACCGGCCTCGGCGAGGGCGACGGCCGCGTTGAGGGCCGTCTGACCGCCGAGCGTCGGCAGCAACGCGTCGGGGCGCTCCTTGGCGATGATCGAGGTGAGCACCTCGGTGGTGATCGGCTCGACGTAGGTCGCGTCGGCGAACTCCGGGTCCGTCATGATCGTCGCCGGGTTGGAGTTGACCAGGATCACGCGCAACCCCTCGGCGCGCAGCACGCGGCAGGCCTGCGTCCCCGAGTAGTCGAACTCGGCGGCCTGCCCGATGACGATCGGGCCGGAGCCGATCACCAGGACGCTGTGGATGTCGTCGCGGCGGGGCATCAGGCGGCACCTTCCTCGTCGGTCGCGGTGGTGGACGGTCCGCCTGCCGGTCGGGCGGCGCCCGCGCCGCCCAGGCCCGGGTCGGCCATCAGGTCGGCGAACCGGTCGAACAGGTACGCGGCGTCGTGCGGACCCGCAGCGGCCTCCGGGTGGTACTGGACGCTGAACGCCGGCAGGTCGAGCGCCGCGAGGCCTTCGACCACGTCGTCGTTGAGGTCGACGTGGGACACGACCACCTGGCCATACCGGCCGTCGTCGTACGGCGCCGCCGTCGGGCCGTCGAGCGGCGCGTCCACCGCGAAGCCGTGGTTGTGCGCGGTGATCTCCACCTTGCCGGTCGCGCGGTCCATCACCGGCTGGTTCACCCCGCGGTGGCCGTAGCCCAGCTTGTAGGTGCCGAACCCGAGGGCGCGGCCCAGGATCTGGTTCCCGTAGCAGATGCCGAAGAAGGGGATCCTGCGGTCGAGCACCTCGCGGAGCAGCTCGACCTCGTGGACGGCGGCACCGGGGTCGCCTGGCCCGTTCGAGAAGAAGACGCCGTCGGGGTGCACCGCGAGCACGTCGTCGATGGTCGAGGTGCTCGGCAGCACGTGCACCTCGATCCCGCGCTCGGCCATCCGGTGCGGCGTCATCGCCTTGATGCCGAGGTCGACCGCCGCGACCCGCGCGCGGGGGACGTCCAGCGGCTGGCCGTCGGGGCCCAGGGCCGGAACGACGTACGGCTCGCTGGTGGACACCTCGCCCGCGAGGTCCGCACCAGCCATGGGGGGTGCGTCCAGCACCTCGTCGAGCAGCTCGTCGTCCGGACGGCGTACGCCGGACGTCTGCAGGGCGTCACCGGAGAAGATGCCGGCGCGCATCACGCCGCGCTCCCGCAGGTGCCGGGTCAGGGCGCGCGTGTCGATGCCGCTGATGCCGACGATCCCCTGGGCCTCGAGCTCCTCGTCGAGCGTGCGCCTGGCGCGCCAGCTGGACGACCGCCGGGCAGGGTCACGGACGACGTAGCCGGCCACCCAGATGCGGGCCGACTCGGGATCCTCGTCGTTCACGCCCGTGTTGCCGATGTGCGGTGCGGTCATCACGACGATCTGCCGGTGGTACGACGGGTCGGTCAGCGTCTCCTGGTACCCCGTCATCGCGGTGGCGAAGACGATCTCGCCCAGCGTCCGGCCGGTGGCGCCGTACGCCTGGCCGGTGAAGGTGCGGCCGTCCTCCAGGACGAGCACGGCGGTGGTCATGCGGTACCTCCGGCGGTGGTGGGGACGAGGGTACGGACGGCGTCCACGAGGCGTGGCCGGTCCGCGCGGTGGCGGACCAGCAGCCCGGTGTCGAGCAGCGGGCCGACCTCCGGCGCGGCGTCGGGTGCCCAGGTGAGCACGACGAGGCCGTCGCGCCCCATGAACTTGCCGGCCATGCCCGACGCGGTGCCGACGCCGCGCACCTGGGCGGCCGGGACGAACACGTCCGCCGCGCCGGTGCGGCGCACCAGCACGCCGGCGTCGAACACCTGCACCTGCGCGGCGCTGCGCACGCCCAGGTCGTGAGCGTTCACGCGGTCGAGCCAGTCGCCGGCGGTGGTCGAGGAGACGTAGACCGCCTCCAGCGGGTCCGTGCGCGGTGCGCCGAGGTCGACCGGGGGGTCCGGTACCGCGGGCACGGTGGCTTCCGACCGGCGCTCACGTCGGCGCCATCCCTGGCGCATCGCCCAGTACGCCAGCGCCAGCAGCACCAGCAGGATCGTGACGGACAGCCACGTGGGCATCAGGCGTGCACCTTCACCGTCTGGTCGCAGGGTCGGCCGTCGAGCACGGTCGGCCGTCCGCGCAGGAACGTGGCGACCACGCGACCGGGCAGCTCCCGGCCCCGGAACGGGCTGTTCGTCGCCTGCGTCGCCTGCGCTGCGGGATCGACCAGGGTCCGCGCCGTCGGGTCGACGAGCACGAGGTTCGCCGGTTCGCCGACGGCGATCGGGCGCCCCTGGTCGGCCACCCGGCCGATCAGCGCCGGGGTCGACGACAGCACCCGTGCCACGTCGGACCAGCCGAGGCGCCCGGTGTCCACCATCGTCGCCTGCACCACCGAGAGTGCCGTCTCCAGGCCCGTCATGCCGAACGCGGCGGCGGCCCACTCGCAGTCCTTGTCCTCGCGGGTGTGCGGCGCATGGTCCGTGGCGACGATGTCGATGGTCCCGTCCGCCAGCGCGGCCCGGACCGCCTCGAGGTCCTCGGCCGTCCGCAGCGGCGGGTTCACCTTGAACACGGGGTCGTAGCCGCGGGCCAGCTCGTCGGACAGGGCGAGGTGGTGCGGCGTGACCTCGGCCGTCACGGCGATCCCGCGCGCCTTGGCCCAGCGGATGATCTCCACCGACCCGGCCGTCGAGACGTGGCACACGTGCAGCCGCGAGCCGACGTGCTCGGCGAGCAGCACGTCGCGGGCGATGATCGCCTCCTCGGCCACGGCGGGCCAGCCGGCCAGGCCGAGCTCGGCGGACACGACGCCCTCGTGCATCTGGGCGTTCTCGGTCAGCCGCGGCTCCTGGGCATGCTGGGCGATGACGCCGTCGAACGCCTTGACGTACTCCAGCGCCCGGCGCATCAGCACGGGGTCGTGGACGCACTTCCCGTCGTCGGAGAACACCCGCACGCGGGCGGCCGAGGACGCCATCGCCCCGAGCTCGGCGAGCCGCTCGCCGCCGAGGCCGACGGTGACCGCGCCGACCGGGTGCACGTCCACCCACCCGGCGTCGCGGCCGAGCCGCCACACCTGCTCCACCACACCGGCCGTGTCCGCGACCGGTGAGGTGTTCGCCATCGCGTGCACGGCGGTGAACCCGCCCAGTGCCGCCGCCCGGGTCCCGGAGGCGACCGTCTCCGCGTCCTCCCGGCCGGGCTCGCGCAGGTGGGTGTGCAGGTCGACCAGCCCGGGCAGCAGCACCAGGCCGTCCGCGTCGACCACCTCGGCGCGCGCGTCCCGGGCGTCCGTCCCGAGGGCGACGATCCGGCCCTCGTCGACCAGCACGTCGGTGGCCCCGCCGCCTAGCAGCGACGCTCCCCGCAGCAGCCGGCTCATGCGCCCGTCCCCACCTTCTCCGGCGTACCGGACTCGTCCACGACCTCGTCTCCCGCGCTGGTCGCGGGGCCTGTGCCCGAGAGCAGCAGGTACAACACCGCCATCCGCACCGCGACACCGTTGGCCACCTGCTCGACGACCACGGACCGCGGGCTGTCCGCCGCGTCGGCCGAGATCTCGAGCCCGCGGTTCATGGGTCCGGGGTGCATGACGATCGCGTGGTCGGGCAGGCCGGCGAGACGCCGCGCGTCCAGACCGTACCCGCGGGTGTACTCGAGCGCGCTCGGGAAGAACCCGCCGCCGGCGCTCGACATCCGCTCCCGCTGCACGCGCAGCATCATCACCGCGTCGGGACCCTGCGCCAGCACCTCGTCCAGGTGGTATGAGACGGCGCACGGCCACGTCTGCACGCCGACCGGCACCAGGGTCGGCGGGGCGACCAGCGTCACGCGGGCCCCGAGGGTGTGCAGCAGCTGCACGTTCGACCGGGCCACCCGGCTGTGCAGCACGTCGCCGACGATCGCGACGTGCTGGCCGGCGAGGTCCCGGCCGGTGACGTCCTGGGTGCCACCGGCACCGACCAGGTGACGCCGCAGGGTGTACGCGTCCAGCAGCGCCTGCGTCGGGTGCTGGTGCGTGCCGTCGCCCGCGTTCACCACGGCGCAGTCCGTCCAGCCGGCGGTCGCGAGCGTGTGCGGCGCCCCGGAGGCCTGGTGCCGGATCACGACGGCGTCGGCGCCCATCGCCTGCAGCGTCAGGGCGGTGTCCTTCAGGGACTCGCCCTTGGACACGCTGGACCCCTTGGCCGAGAAGTTGATCACGTCCGCCGAGAG
>NCKG01000105.1:0-6856 GCA_002279095.1 Cellulomonas sp. 14-74-6 | reverse complement strand
GACCCCGAGCTCCTTGGCGAGCTCGTAGACGCGGACCTTGGGCACATCTCTCCTGTCTCGGTCCGCCCCGGACAGGTCGGACCGTCGTTAGTGCTGGGCACTCATAGCTGGGCACTCATCGGTGCGCGCTCATCGGGCAGCCATCGGCTTCCTGACCCGCTTTCCTCATCGACGGTGGCTACCCCTCCGGGACCGGCCCGTTGGGGTCCTGCTCCGACCCCTCGAGATGACGACGGACGACGGTGACGTCCAGCAGACCCGGCACTCGCAGGGCCCGCCCGAACGCGCGCCGACGTTCGGCGAGCTCGAGGCAGTGCAGATCGGGGTGCAGCCACGCACCCCTTCCCGGCATCCGGCGGCCGGTGTCCACCACGAGGACCGGCGTTCCGGTCCCGGTGCTGCTGGCGACCACCCTCAGCAGGGCGTACCGGGGGGCTGTCGCACGGCAGCCGACGCACGTCCGGAGCGGGCCAGAGCCCGCACCGGAGGACGAAGGACGCCGGGCGCGCCGCCCAGGCCTGGCAAGTCTACCCCGGACGGCCTGCTCGGCGGCCGGTCGGGACGACACGCCGCCGGGCAGCGCGCTCTCCTCAGCGTTCGTCGGCCGCACCCGGTTGTCCTGCTGCGGCGCCTGCGGCCGGTTCCGCGTCGGAGCGGATGTCGATGCGCCAGCCCGTCAGTTTCGCCGCGAGCCGCGCGTTCTGACCCTCCTTGCCGATCGCCAGCGACAGCTGGTAGTCGGGGACGACGACCCGGGCGGCCCGGGCGACCGGGTCGACGACCGCGACCGAGAGGACCCGGGCCGGCGACAGGGCGTTGGCCACCATCTCCGCCGGGTCGTCCGAGTGGTCGACGATGTCGATCTTCTCGCCGTGCAGCTCCGCCATCACGGCGCGCACGCGACCGCCGAGCGGGCCGATGCACGCTCCCTTGGCGTTGACCCCGGGGACGGTGGCGCGGACGGCCATCTTGGTCCGGTGACCGGCCTCGCGGGCGATCGCCGTGATCTCCACAGTCCCGTCGGCCACCTCGGGCACCTCGAGGGCGAACAGCTTGCGGACCAGCCCCGGGTGCGTCCGGGACAGGGTCACCTGCGGACCGCGGTTGCCGCGAGCCACCTCGAGCACGTACCCGCGGATGCGCTCGCCGTGCACGTACTGCTCGGTCGGCACCTGCTCGTGCGCGGGCAGCACCGCCTCGGTGCCGCCGATGTCGACGAGCACCGTGCGGGGGTCACGGCCCTGCTGGATGACGCCGCCGAGCACCTCCCCCTCCTTGCCGCGGAAGGTGCCGAGCACGGCGTCGTCCTCGGCGTCGCGCAGGCGCTGCACGATCACCTGCCTCGCCGTCGACGTCGCGATCCGTCCGAAGCCGGCCGGGGTGTGGTCGAACTCAGGTCCCAGCTCCACCGGTGCCGGGACCGCCTCCTCCTCGCCGTCGACCGGCGGGGCGTCGGGTGCCGGCAGCGGCTCGCGCGCCCACACCGTCACGTGGCCGCTCTGGCGGTCGAGCTCCACCCGGGCCCGTGGGTACGCACCCGGCGTCCGGTGGTACGCGGAGAGCAGCGCCTGCTCGATCGCCTCGACCAGCACGCCCAGGCTGATGTCCTTCTCGCGCTCGATCAGTCGCAGCGCCTGCATGTCGATGTCCACGTCACGCCTCCCCTCGCTCGTCGTCCCCCGTGCCGGTGCCCGCCACGTCCTCGCCGTCCGGCCCTGGCTCCTCGACCGGGCCGAGCCCCTTCAGGTCCACCTCGACCCTGCCGTCGACCACCCGGTGCACCGGCACCTGCTGCGGTGGACCCTCGACGGGTCGACGTCCCTTGCCGGGCGAGGTCACCGGAACGACCACCGCCACCGTGTCGTCCGCCGGCCCGTCGACCCGGTCGAGCCGGCCCACCACCTCCGACCCGTCGTCGAGCCGGAGGCGCACCGAGCGTCCGACCGCGCGCACGTAGTGGCGGCGCTGCGTCAGCGGACGTGCCACATCGGGGCTGGACACCTCCAGCGTGTACGGGCCCGACGGGACGTCGGCGTCGTCGAGCGCCTCGGACACGGCCTGGTGCACCAGCGCGACGCGATCCAGGTCGAGCTCCGCCGCGTCGTCCTCGGTCAGGTCCACCGTCACCCGGACCACGGTCCGCGGACCCGTCCCGACCACGGCGACGTCCTCCAGCACCAGGCCGGTCCGCTCGACGGCGGGTGCGACGAGCTGCCGCACCCGCTCCGGGGTCGCCGCCGCCATCTCCGCCTCCGCTCACCTGCACGTGCCCCCGAGGACCTCGCCGAGGACCTGACCTCGCGACGTGCCGGACCAGCCTAACGAGTCCGCGCGTGCCGCCGGTCGCCGGTCGAGGGCCGTGGGAGGATCGCCCGCGATGAGCGCCCCTGTCCTCCGACGCAGTCACGCGGCCGTCGCCCTCGCCCTGAGTGTGGCGCTCGGCCTAGCACTCAGCGGCTGCGAGCTGCGGCTCGCGACCCCCGCAGCCACCGAACCGACCCGGTCAGCGGCCGAGCTGCTGCGTTCCCGAGCGGTGGACGACGCGCGGACGTTGGAGCAGACCGCGCACGCGGCGCGCGGCACGGCGGCCGGGACCGCCGCCGCGGTGGCCCCCGTGCTGGACGACGTCGTCGCGTTCAGCACGCGCCACGCGGCCGAGCTCGGAGGCGTGTACTCCTCGGGCCTGCACCCCAGCGGATCGACCACCGCCACGCCGACGGCCACGGCACCGCCCAGCACCCCGGCGGACGTGCTGGCGGTGCTCGTCTCGTCGGCGGCCGACGCGCTGGGCACCGCCGAGTCCGTGCCGGACGGCGGGATGGCTCGGCTGCTCGCCGCGATCGGCACCTCCCGGGCCCAGCTCGCGAGCCGGCTGGCCACGGCGCTGGGGCTGCCTGCGCCCGCCGTGACGCCGAAGGCAGGTGCCGCGGCGCCGACGGCCGCGCCGACGCAGAGCACGTCCTCGCCGACCCCGAGCCCGTCCGCGGCCACGTCCCGCTCCGCGTCCGGCCTCGGCCCGGCCGACCTCGACGCACTGACGGTGGTCCACGACCAGGCGGGCTACGGCCTGGAGGTGGTCGCGGCGAAGCTCGAGGGCGCGGCGCGTGCCCGGGCCCTCGCGGCCGCGCGTGCGCACCGGGCGGCCGCGGAGGCTTGGGCCGTGCGCGCCGGGACCGCGGCCACCGCACGGGACCCGCGACGAGCGGCGTACACGCTGCCCACCGGTCTGCGTGACGCCGCCACCGCGACGACCCTGGCCCGGACCCTGGAGGAGGCGGTCGCTCGCGCCGACGCCGCCATGGTGGCCGCCGCGCCCGCTGGCCAGCGTGCCGGCCTGATCGGCGACCTCCGCACCGCCGCCGACGCGGTGGTCGCCTGGGGCGGCGCGCCCGACCCCCTTCCAGGGCTGGTGCTGCCGACGACGTCGGCCGCACCGTCGGCCGCACCGTCCGCCACGCCCACCCGCTGACGGGCCCCCGCGACGCGCCGTCGCGGGGGCCCCCGTCAGTCGGCGAGCAGACCGTCCACGAGCTCGGCGACCACGTCGGCAGCCGTCGCCACCGGCACCTGCCGCGCCGCGCCCCCGACACGCGGGCGGACCTCCACCACGCCGTCGGCCAGGCCGCGTCCGACCACCACCACGAGCGGCACGCCGAGCAGCTCGGCGTCGGCGAACTTCACGCCGGGCGACACCTTCGGCCGGTCGTCGTACAGCACCTCGACGCCACGGGCTGCCAGCGTCCCGGCCAGCGCCTCGGCCGCCTCGAACACCGCCTGGTCCTTGCCGGTCGCCACCACGTGCACGTGCGCCGGCGCCACCGCCGCCGGCCACGCGAGGCCGCGCTCGTCGTGGTTCGCCTCCGCGAGGGCAGCCAGCACGCGGCTGACCCCGATGCCGTACGACCCCATGGTGACCACCTGGGCCTTGCCGTTCTGGTCGAGCACCGTCAGACCCAGCGCCTGGGCGTACTTGCGCCCGAGGGCGAAGATGTGGCCGATCTCGATGCCGCGCGCGAGCTCGAGCGGTCCGGAGCCGTCCGGCGCCGGGTCGCCGGCGCGCACCTCGGCGGCCTCGATCGTGCCGTCGGCGGTGAAGTCGCGTCCTGCGACCAGGTCGAAGACGTGCCGACCCGCCTCGTTGGCGCCGGTGATCCACCGGGTGCCCGGCACCACGCGCGGGTCGAGCAGGTAGCGGACCGCTGTGCGCTCGCCGTCCGGACCGACGGGGGCGTTCGGCCCCATCACCGCGGGACCGATGTACCCGCGCACCAGCTCGGGGTGCGCGGCGAAGTCCGCGTCACCGGCCGCCTCCACCTCGGCGGGGGCCACCGACGCCTCGAGCCGCTTGGCGTCCACGTCACGGTCGCCCGGCAGTCCGACCACGAGCAGCTCGCGCTCCCCGCCGGGGTGCACCAGCGCGAACACGACGTTCTTCAGCGTGTCGGCAGCCGTCCACGGCCGGTCCGGACGCGGGAACCGGTCGTTGGCCAGGGCGACCAACGAGTCGATCGTCGGGGTGTCGGGCGTGTCCTCGACGTGCGGTTCCGGTGCGTCGTCCCAGGGCAGCGACGGCGGCACGACGGTGGTGACCGCCTCGACGTTGGCGGCGTAGCCGCCCGGCGACCGGACGAACGTGTCCTCGCCGATCGCGGTCGGGGTGAGGAACTCCTCCGACCGCGAGCCGCCCATCGCCCCGGAGGTCGCGGCGACGATGACGTGCTCGAGGCCGAGCCGGTCGAAGATGCGCACGTACGCGTCGCGCTGCGCCTGGTACGACGCCGCCAGGCCGTCGTCGTCGAGGTCGAAGGTGTACGCGTCCTTCATGATGAACTCGCGCCCGCGGATCAGACCCGCGCGGGGCCGGGCCTCGTCGCGGTACTTCGTCTGGATCTGGAACAGCGTGAGCGGCAGGTCCTTGTACGACGAGTACAGGTCCTTCACCAGGAGCGTGAACATCTCCTCGTGCGTCGGCGCGAGCAGGTAGTCACCGCCCTTGCGGTCCTTGAGCCGGAAGATGTTCGGTCCGTACTCGGTCCACCGACCCGTCGCCTCGTAGGGCTCCTTGGTCAGGAGCGCCGGGAAGTGCACCTCCTGGGCGCCGGCGGCGACCATCTCCTCGCGCACGACGCCCTCGACCTTCGCCAGCACGCGCAGACCGAGCGGGAGCCACGTGTAGATGCCCGGTGCGGCACGCCGGATGTACCCGGCGCGGACCAGGAGCTTGTGGCTCGCGACCTCGGCGTCGACCGGGTCCTCGCGAAGCGTGCGGACGAACAGGCTGGACAGGCGCAAGAGCATGGGCGCAAGGCTAGTTGCCCGGCACCGGCGCTCCGGCACGCACGTCCCGCCCGCCGGGTGAGCCGCGGCGCAGCCGGCCGCACGCGACGACGTCGCCGCCATGCGCCACGATGGGCGCGTGCCTGAGCTGCCGGAGGTCGAGGCGCTCGCCCAGTTCCTGCGCGGGCGGGCCGTGGGTCGCACCGTCACGGCGGTGGAGGTGGGTGCGATCAGCGCGTTGAAGACGTTCTCGCCTCCTCCGGACGCGCTGGTCGGGGCAGCCGTCGTCGACGTGCTGCGCCACGGCAAGTGGCTGGACCTCCTCGCCGCGACGCCCGCCGGTGAGCCGCTGCACCTGGTGTGGCACCTGTCCCGCGCGGGCTGGGTGCGCTGGTCGGAACAGCTGTCGACCACCCCCGTGCGACCAGGCCGGTCCCCGATCGCGCTCCGGCTCCGCCTGGACGACGGGTCCGGGTTCGACCTGACCGAGGCGGGCACGCGCAAACGGCTGGCCGTGCACGTGGTCGAGGACGTCCAGGACATCCCGCAGATCGCCACGCTCGGCGTCGAACCGCTGTCCGACGAGTTCACCCCCGAGCGGCTCGCCGAGCTGATGTCGGCCCGCAACCAGCAGATCAAGGGGCTGCTGCGCGACCAGGGCACCATCGCCGGCGTCGGGAACGCGTACTCCGACGAGATCCTGCATGCCGCCCGCACCAGCCCGTTCGCCCCGACGAGGTCGTTCGACGCGGAACGCACCCGGGTGCTCTACGACGCCGTCCGGCGGGTCCTGACGGAGGCCGTGGTGGCGGCCGCCGGCAAACCGGCCGCCGAGCTCAAGGACTCCAAGCGCCGGTCGATGCGCGTGCACGGACGCACCGGGATGCCGTGCCCCGGCTGGAACGGCGAGCCGTGCGGCGACACGGTCCACGAGGTGTCGTTCGCCGACTCGTCGCTGCAGTACTGCCCCACGTGCCAGACGGGCGGCAAGCCGCTCGCGGACCGCCGGCTCTCGCGGCTGCTGCGCTGACCCGCCGCGCTCCGGCGAACCGCCGTGTCCTGCCCGCCGGTACCGGGGCCGGCGGCTAGAACAGCACGGTGGCGTACGTGCCCACCTGCCGGAAGCCGACCGCCCGGTACGCCGCGACCGCCCGCACGTTGTGCGCGTTGGCGTACAGCGACACCAGCGGCGCGATCTCGTCCCGCGTGGTCCGTACGACGGCTGCCATGCCGCCCTCGGACAGCCCCTCACCACGTCGGTCCGGCCGGACCCAGACCCCCTGGACCTGAGCAACGCCCCCCGCGACCGCCGCGACCTCCGCCTTGAACACCACGGAGCCGTCCTCGATCCGGACGAACGAGCGTCGCTGGGTGATCAGCGACCGGACACGTGCCTCGTAGAAGCCTCCGGAGCCGACGAGGGGCGAGTAGCCGACCTCCTCCGTGAACATCGCGACGCACGCGGGCAGCACGGCGTCGAGCTCCTCCGGCCGTGACCGGCGCACCAGCGGGTCCGGGGCGAGCGGCGGGTCCGAGTCGATCACCATCGACGGCTGGTCGGCCCGCACGTCGCGAGCGG
>NCKG01000104.1:0-6898 GCA_002279095.1 Cellulomonas sp. 14-74-6 | reverse complement strand
GTGATCTCGTGGAACACCATCCGCTTGACCGGCACCTTCGGCTTCAGCTCCGCCAGCAGGTGCCAGGCGATCGCCTCGCCCTCGCGGTCCTCGTCGGTGGCGAGGTAGAGCTCGTCGGAGTCCTTCAGCAGCCGCTTGAGCTCGGCGACCTTCTTCTTCTTGTCCGCATCGACCACGTAGTACGGCGTGAACCCGTTGTCGACGTCGACGGCGAACTTGCCGAACGGACCCTTCTTCATGTCCGCCGGCAGCTCCGAGGGCTGCGGGAGGTCGCGGATGTGGCCCACGGACGCCTCGACGTCGTACCCCTCGCCGAGGTACCCCGCGATCGTGCGCGCCTTGGCAGGCGACTCCACGATGACGAGCTTGCGTCCTGCAGCCATGCTGTCCGGCCTCTCCAGCGTTCCGGCGCATCGGTCGAGCGCCGTTCCCGCCGAACCCTACGACCTTCCGTCAAGCGAGCCGGTGGCCCGGCGCAGCACGAGCATCGCGGCGAAGGTGAGCGCGGAGGCGGCGATCACCGCGCTCACGCCGCCGGCGTAGGCCAGCACCTCGGCGGCCCGGGTGGCCGCGGCGGCCCGCACCGACCACGTGCGGACCAGCAGCAGCGCCCCGACGGCGGCCGCTGCCGCTCCGCCGGCCAGCAGCACGCCGAGGACCACCGAGTAGGTGCTCGGCCCCCGCTCGGTACGCACCACCGGCACCTGGTCGGTGACGGTCGGTGCGGACCGGCGATAGGTGGACAGGGCGCAGGCGACGGCCGTCCACGCGAGCACGACGAGGGTCGCGGCGACGGCGTCCGACGGGCGGTGCCAGCGCCCGATCAGCGTCGAGACACCGGTCGCAGCGGTGTACGCGCCGCCCAGACCGGCCACCCAGGGGCGGGCACGCGGCGGGACGACGAACAGCAGGGCCGCCGAGACGGAGGCGGCCGCGGTGGTGTGGCCGCTCGGCAGCGTGTTGTCCCCGACGCCGGGCTGCAGGTGCGGTCGCTGCAGCACCACCAGCTTGAGCAGCCGCGTGGTGCCGTTGGCGCCGATCACCAGCACGGCGACCTGCACGGCGAGCTCCCACCGGCGCCGGACCAGCGCCACCACCGCCGCGACGGCCAGCGCCGCGGCGATGAACCATGTCGACACCACGTCGAGCACACCGTGGGCCGTGCTCCACAGGTGCGTCTGCCCGAAGCGGGCACCGTCGAACGCGAGCCGCTCCACCTGCTGACCGGCCACCGTGTCGACGAACACCCGCCACAGCAGCCACACGCCGACGGCCGAGACGGCCGCCGCCGACCAGGCGACCAGCGCCGCGCGTCGCCTGCTCACGGCCCCACGGTAGGCGACGGCACCGCCGCCCCGCCGCCGGCCCGTCGGCCCACGGCCCGTCGGCCCAGCCGTCAGCGCACCCGTCAGCGCACCCGTGAGCCCCGCCGTCAGCGGACCGCCACCGGCACCGGCACCGGCTCACCGGCGCCGACCACCAGCGCGTGCGTGCACGCGCCCAGCCGACCCCGGGCCTCGTCGTCCGCGTTGATGCACAGCAGGCAGCCGCCACGGCCCTCGAGCCGGGCCGCCGCCTCGTCGATCGCCGCGGCCGCGCGTCCGGACCGCAACCGCGCCGCGCCGAGGTCGAGCACGACGAGGGACGCGCAGGCGGAGAGCGCGTCGAGCAGGGCGCGCAGCCGGCCGACGTCCTCCCGTCCGAACGACCCCGCTGGTCGCACCTGCGCGGTGAGCCACCCCTCGCCCTCCAGCGGTCGGTGCTCGGACGTGCGCGGCACGGTGGGAACCGTCATGGCTGGCCTCCTGGTCGATGTGACCTGGTCAGCCCACCGCCCCAGCCTGGGACGGTGCTGAGAGCCGACGTCGGGATGGCTGAGAGCGGCACGTTCCCAGTCGGCTCCCGCTCAGCCACCGAGCCCGGGGATCGGCGCCGCCCCGGCCGCGGAGCCGAGCAGCGGCAGGCCGAGCAGCTGCTCCGTGGTGCGCAGCAGGGAGTAGTGGTCCAGGCGGGTGCCGATCCGGGTCTGCGCGGGAACGGTGGGCGCCACCACCAGCAGCGGGACGCGGTTGTCGTGTGCGGTGTCGTCCTCGTCCCAGGTGATCAGCACCACCGTGGTGCCGCGGGTGTAGGCGCTGCTGTTCAGCAACGCGGGCAGGTGCTCGCGCAGCCAGGTGTCGCCGGTGGACACCGAGCAGTCGTGCATGTCGTGGCACAGGTCGGGTGTGACCAGGGAGAACGCGGGCAGCCGGTCGGCCGCGAGGTCGGTGGTCAACTGGCCGAGGCCGACGTCCCAGCGGGCGCAGTCGGCGCGCACCGCCGTGTAGTAGGCGGCGGGGTTGTGCCGGACGGCGTAGCTGCCCGACGAGCTCGGCGCGCACGGCGACGGCATCCCCTCCTGGTACGACCGCCACTGCTTGCCGGCGGCCGTCAGCTGGCCGAACAAGGACGGGCCGGACAGCGGGTGGACGGCGGGGTCGCCGTCGTCCGCGACACCGTTGGTGGAGCCCGAGGTGGCCGCGAGGTAGTTGGGCAGCGACGGGTGCGTGATGCCGTGGTAGTCCATCGCCAGCGCGCACGAGGCGGCGAGGGTGGTGATGTAGGACGCGTCCGGCGAGCCGATGATGCTGGTCGAGGGCTTGTTCTCGAACCAGATCCAGATCACGTGCTCCCAGGTGGCCGGCTGCGCGGCGCCGACGCACGGCCGGTTGGACGAGACGCCGGACACGCTGGGTGACGGCGCCGACGTGGAGCCGTCGGCCGCCGCGGCGATCGACGACCCGGCCGTCCCTCCCGCCGACGGCCGCTCGGACGACGGGGTGGCGGAACCGTCGGACGGCGACGTGCCGACCGTGCACCCGGCCAGCAGCAGGAGCACCGCGGCGGTACCGACCAGCGCCGACCGTCCCGTCGTCTGCCGAGCCTTCACCCGAACGCGCACCCGGACACTGTGCCGCCCGCACCCGTCAGGGCGCGAACCGGCGGGCCCGGCTCAGTGGGCCGCGAGCTCCGGCGGCACCAGGACCGGCTCGAAGCCGGCGGCGGCCACGCGGTCGGGGTCGTGGCGCAGGCACGCCACCGTCCGTCGCGGGTACGGGTGGCGCGGGCGGCGGTACACGTCGATCTGCCGACCCGCCCGGAACACCGGGTTCAGGGATTTCATCGCCCCCCGGAACACGATCACCGTGTCCTGCCGAGGCCCGCAGCTCGGTGTCGCTCAGCGCGAGCGGGTCGCGGCGCGACCCGTCCGGATCCGTGAACTCCACCTCGCCTCCGGTGACCAGGCCCGGCGGCGGCAGCGGCCGCGTGGCGGCGTACGTCAGCGTCGACTTGCCGCAGCCCGACTCACCGGCCAGGCCCAGGACCTCACCGCGTCCACAGACCGGCGCCGACGACGAGCGCGACCTTCTCCTCGAGGGTGAGGGTGCCGGTGAGCGCGACGAGCGCGTCGGTGCCGGTGCCCGGCTGCTGAACCGTGTCGAGTGCCACTGCGGTGGGGCCTTCCGATCGGGGGACGTCGTCGTCCGACCGGAGAACAGAACCATCGCTTACTTACCTGTCAGTAAGTGACGCCAACAGTATGGTGTCGGTCCATGGCGGACCCCGCTCCTCCGACGCTGGCGTCGACGGACGCCGCACCCAGTTCCGCGCCCGCGGGCCGCTCGCCGAAGCCCGGCGCCACGGCCTCGCGCGGACCGCGCCGCCGCCCCGCCACCGCGGAGCGCCGCGAGGAGATCCTGCGCGCGGCGGCCCACACCTTCGGCGCCAAGGGCTACAAGACGGGGTCGCTGGCCGACGTGGCGGAGCAGGTCGGCATGACCCACGCGGGCGTGCTGCACCACTTCGGCTCCAAGGAGCAGCTGCTGATCGAGGTGCTGGAGTACCGCGACAAGGAGGACGTCCGCGACCTGGAGGGTCAGAAGATCCCCAGCGGCCTCGAGCTGTTCGTCCATCTGCTGCGTACGGTCCGGGCCAACGAGCAGCGCCGCGGCGTGGTGCAGGGCTACACGGTGCTGACCGGGGAGTCCGTCACCGAGGGTCACCCGGCGGCTGCGTGGGCCGGCAACCGGTTCTCGATCCTGCGCGGGGAGATCGTCGACGCCCTGCGCGAGCTCGCGGGCCCTGACGTGCCCGAGCCGACGCTGAGCCAGGCCGCGAGCGCGATCATCGGCGTGATGGACGGGCTGCAGGTCCAGTGGCTGCTCGACCCCGACGCCGTGCACCTGGCCGAGTCGACGACGTTCGCCATCGAGGCGATCGTCGCGGCGGCGGTCGCCGGGGCGGCTGCCCCGCTGCCGGTGCCGCCGCCGGGTGCGTCGGGCCAGACCGGCTGAACGGGTTCTCGCCTCGGTGATGCCGGCCGCGGGGACGAACGCGGCCTGCTGACCTACCGTCGGGGCATGTGCCGCAACATCACCGCCTTGCGCGGCCTGGAGCCGCCCGCCACCGCTGACGAGATCCAGGCCGCTGCGGTCCAGTACGTCCGCAAGGTCACCGGCATCACCAAGGTCACCGACGTGACCCGCGAGGCGTTCGACGCCGCCGTCGCAGCGGTCGCGGTCGCGACTGCGCAGGTGCTCGGCGACCTGCCGCAGCGCCGGAACCCGCCGGCGACGCTGCCGCCGCTGCGCCGCGAGGAGGTCGCCGCCCGGGTGGCCGCCCGCCAGCGCGCCCGTGAGGAGCACGAGCGTCTGCACGAGCTGGGCGTGCCCCACACGCACTGAACGCCCCGGCACAGGAAACTCTCAGGCTCGATCCAGGGCCGCCACAGCGTCCGCTCCCACGCTGGTCGCATGACGACCACCGCCGCCCGACGCCCCGACGTGCTGACCCGTGCCGACGGTTCCCCCGTCCGCGCGCTCGTGGTGGACGACGAGCCCAACCTGGCCGAGCTGCTGTCCACGGCGCTGCGGTACGAGGGCTGGCAGGTGGAGCACGCGCTGACCGGCCACGCCGCCGTCCGTCGGGCCAAGGACCTGGACCCGGACGTGATCGTGCTCGACATCATGCTGCCGGACCTCACCGGCCTGGAGGTGCTGGCCCGCGTCCGCGCGACGCACCCGAACGTTCCGGTGCTGTTCCTCACCGCGAAGGACGCCGTCGAGGACCGCATCGCCGGCCTGACCGCCGGTGGCGACGACTACGTGACCAAGCCGTTCAGCCTCGAGGAGGTCGTCGCCCGCCTGCGCGCCCTGCTGCGCCGCGCCGGTGCCGCGTCCGGCCGTGAGGAGGCCCAGCTGGTGGTCGGCGACCTGCGGATGGACGAGGACAGCCACGAGGTGTGGCGGGGCGCCGACGAGGTGCACCTGACCGCCACCGAGTTCGAGCTGCTGCGGTACTTCATGCGCAACCCGCGCCGCGTGCTGTCCAAGGCCCAGATCCTCGACCGGGTGTGGCAGTACGACTTCGGCGGCCAGGCCAACATCGTCGAGCTGTACGTCAGTTACCTGCGCCGCAAGATCGACAAGGGCCGGGCGCCCATGCTGCACACCCTGCGCGGCGTGGGGTACGTGCTGCGCCCGGCGGCGTGAGCGGGCGCTGGACGCTGCGGCGGCGGCTGCTGGCCACCGTCCTGGGACTGCTCGCCGTCGTCGCGACGGTGATGGGCGTCGCCTCGACGCTCGCGCTGCGGGCGTCGCTCGTCGCGCAGATGGACGACCGGCTGCGGTCCGCGAGCCAGCGCGCGGCGCACGCGCCCGAGCGGAGCACCAGCGGCACGACGGGCACCGGCTCGGCCGCGGCGGCGCCCGGCACCTCCCCCACGCCGTCGGCCACGGCTCCGACTACACCGTCCAGCGACACGCGTCCACCCTGGTTCGAGGGGCCGGGCCAGGAGGTCGGGACGGCCAACGTCGTCGTCGTCGGCGGGGTGACCCGCGCCGGCTACATCGGCACGGACGGCACCTACCACCGTCTTGACGCCACGCGGCAGGCCACGCTGCTCGGCCTGCCACCGGACGGAACGGTGCACCCGGTGGACCTGGGCGACCTCGGCGGCTACCGGGCCGTGGCCGTGCGCACCGAGAGCGGCAGCACCGTGGTGACGGCGCTGCCCACCGCCGAGCTGCAGGCGACCGTCGAGCGCTACGTGGTCGTCGAGGTGCTGGTCGCCGTCGTCGGGCTGACCCTGGCCGCCGTGGGCGCCAACGTGCTGCTGCGCCGCGAGCTGCGACCGCTGATCCGGGTGGCCGCGACCGCGACACGGGTGTCCGAGCTGCCGCTGGACAAGGGCGCCGTGCGGATCCGCGACCGGGTGCCGGCGCGCGACACCGACTCGACCACCGAGGTCGGCCAGGTGGGTGCGGCCCTGAACCGGATGCTCGGGCACGTCGAGCAGGCGCTGGCCGCCCGCCACGAGTCGGAGTCCCAGGTGCGCCGGTTCGTCGCCGACGCCAGCCACGAGCTGCGCACGCCCCTCGCGTCGATCCGCGGCTACGCGGAGCTGGTGCGCCGCTCGGAGGAGGAGCTGCCCGGCGACGCCCGGCAGGCGATGACCCGGGTCGAGGCGGAGACCGTCCGGATGACCGCCCTGGTCGAGGACATGCTGCTCCTGGCACGGCTGGACGCCGCGCAGCCGCTGGAGCACGAGCCGGTGGACCTGTCCGCCCTGGCCGTGGATGCAGTGGCCGACGCCCATGCCTCCGGGCCGGACCACACGTGGAGCCTTGCGCTGCCCGGTGGCGATGACGTCCCGGACGACGTGCCGGACTGCTTCGTGGATCGTCTCGACGACGACGCCGTCGACGAGCTCGAGCCGGACGACGAGCCGTCCGCCGAGGTGCTCGGCGACGACCACCGCCTGCGCCAGGTGCTGGCCAACCTGCTGACCAACGCGCGCGTGCACACCCCGCCGGGGACGCACGTGCAGGTCGCAGTGACCCGGGAGGGTGCCGACGTC
>NCKG01000103.1:0-6901 GCA_002279095.1 Cellulomonas sp. 14-74-6 | reverse complement strand
GAGCGTCCGCAGCACCGGGAGCAGACGACGGCGGGCTCGCGCCGGCCGCCCCTCGGCGTTCTCCCGTTCCGCCTCGCGCACGCGCAGGGTCAGCTCCGCCAGGTCCGGCGACCCGGCCTGCGCCGGGGCACCGGTGGGGCACATCCGGCTACAGCTCGATATGCGGGGTCACGATCGGCACGGTGGGCTCGGCCGGACGGCGCAGGACGAATCTCGCCGGTCCCCGCTCCACGTCCGAGAAGGAGAACCTGCCGTCCGCGTTCGAGCTGGTCACGACGACGTCGCCGTGCTGGTGCAGCTCGACCGTCAGCAGTCCCGCCGGAGCCGCCCAGCCGTCCACCCGCAACCGGTCCCCCTCCGGGTGCACGGAGACCATCACCGTCAGCACGTCGGTGGTGAAGGTGATGGTGCCGGCCTCGATGCTGGTCTCGTCGGCACGCACCGCACCCGCGGCCTCGCCGACGAGGTGCAGCTCGGCGACCTCCGCGTGCAGGGCCTCGACGGTCAGCGCGATGCCGATCCGTTCCACGAGGCCCGCCGGGACGGGGTCGACCGCGTCGACCAAGGCGTCGAGCCGGCGCAGCACCTCGAGGTCGAGCTCGTCGAACGGGGCGTCGGCAAGGGCCTCGACGTTGCGGCCGTCGGCGTTCACACCAGGCTCCACGTGGGATCGGAGGTGAGCGCCTGACGGAGCTTGGCCAGGCAGCGGCCGCGCGTCGGCCCGATGCTCCCGACCGGCATGCCGAGGGAGCGGGACACGACGGCGTAGTCGGGTCGGTCGACCGTCGCCACCAGCCCGAGCAGCTGCCGGCAGCGCTCGGGCAGCTCCCGCACGTGCCGCCACAGCGCCCGGTCGCGCTCGTCGCGCACGGCGACGACGTCGGGCAGCTGGTCCAGGGGGGCGGCGAGCCAGTCCGTGACCGTCTCGTCCTGCTGCTGGCGGACCAGGTCGTCGCGACTGCGGCGCACCGTCCGCCACGCCGCCCGGCGCGCGGTGACGAGCATCCACTGCAGCGTGGCGCGGGGGTCGCGGATCGTCTCGATGTCCCGCACGAGCGTGAGCCAGACGTTCTGGACGACGTCCTGAGCCTGCTCGGGATCCGCACCCTGCGCGCGCACCGTGTGCCACAGCAGGGGTGTCATCACCTCGACGAGCTCGGCGAGCGGCGCACGGTCCCCGGCGCGGTAGGCGAGCACGGCGTGCGCCGCACGGAGCGCGAGCCCCTGCTCCTGGTCGCGGAGCCCGGCCTCGACCGGTCCCACCACCTCGTCACTCATCATCGACCCCTCGCACGTGTCCTCGGCGGGTGGCCGCCCCTGCCGTGCAGACTAGGACGACCCGGACAACCCCGACAAGGACGCAAGGGACCTTCGGCCCGTCGCGGTGCCCGCTCGCGACGGCGACGACCTCCCCCACGTCCAGCCGCGTCGAGGGTCAGGAGCAGCACCGTCGCCCGCAGATACACCGGTCCGGCGATCCGTCCCGCGAAAGGGCCCTGTATCTGGCACGCCGCGGGATGCTCCTGTCGATCGCGTGGCACCCCCGAGCCGTGCCTGAGCCATGAGGAGTGCATACCCGATGACCGCACCGGAGCGACCTGTGCCCTCGAGCCCGTCGCCGACCGTCGCTCCTTCGCCGTCGGCGGCCGCCGAGCCGCCGGGGCGCGCCGAGATGCGGCCGGTGAAGCGTGCAGCGGAGGACGCGCTGCTCGCCCGGCCCGGCGTCGTCGGCGTCGACATCGCGGAGAAGCTCACCGGTGGCCGACGCTCCGGCGTGCTGGCGATCGTGGTCCACGTCGAGGTGAAGCGCGGTGCCGACGAGCTCGGCCCCGGGGAGCGCATCCCCGAGCAGATCGAGGGCGTGCCGACGGACGTCGTGGTGCATCACGTCGGCCTCGAGCCGACGGCGCCGCCCCCGGTCAGCCCGGAACGGTTCCGACCCCTCGCCGGCGGCATGTCGATCGGCCCCCTGGACCCCGTCACGCTGCCGTCCGACGAGGGTGCGCGGCTCCGCTCGGTGAACGGCACCCTCGGGCTGCTGGTGACCGAGCCCGGGACGGACCGCACGCTGGCCCTGACGAACTGGCACGTCGCCGCGGGCGACGGCCTCGAGGACGTCGGCAGCGCCTGGGTGCAACCGGCGGTCGCCGACGGCGGGTCCCCGGCGGACCGCTTCGGCTCGCTGGCGCGCGGCGTGCTGACGGAACGTGTCGATGCGGCCGTGGTGGCCCTCGCGTCCGGTGCGCGGTGGACCCCCGCGGTCGTCGGCATCGGAGCCGTGACGGGCTGGACGTACGCGGAGGTCGGCACAGCCGTCCGCAAGCACGGACGCACCACGGGTCTGACGTCCGGCGTGGTCGCCTCGACCGACCTGACCGTCAAGGTGGACTTCGGCCCCGGCACGGGCCTCAAGATCCTGCGCGACCAGCTGCGGATCGAACCTGCGCCGGGCGCCTCGCGGTTCTCCGCCGGCGGCGACTCCGGCTCGGCGGTGGTCGATCTGCAGGGTCGGGTGGTCGGACTCCACTGGTCCGCCGAGGACGACGGCAGCTTCGCCGTGTCCAGCCCCATCGACGTGGTCCTGGCGACGCTCGGCGTCCAGGTGGCCACACCCGCATCGGTCGCTGCGACCGCCGCACGGCGTGCTGCGCAGGCGCGGCTGGTGGCGTCCATCCGACGGGACGTGCTGCTGCCGCCGATCGAAGCGGCCTTCGGGACGGGGGACGGCGTCCGCGCGCGTCCGACGGCACCACGGGTCGGCGCGGCCACGGACGGCGTGCGGACCGGAGGCATGGGCGGGGGGCCGGCCGACCGGGTGAGCGCCGCGGCGACCGGAGAGGACGTGACGGCGGCCGTGCGACCGGAGGTCGCGACGGAGCCCTTCACCGAACCGTTCACCGAGCCGTTCACCGAGCCGTTCACCGAGCCGTTCACCGAACCGTTCACCGAGGCCGCGGCCCAGCCGTTCACCGAACCGTTCACCGAGCCCTTCACCGAACCGGTCTCCGACGCGGCGGCCCAGCCGTTCACCGAGCCGTTCACCGAACCGTTCACCGAGCCCTTCACGGAACCGGTCTCCGACGCGGCGGCCCAGCCGTTCACCGAGCCGTTCACGGAGCCCTTCACCGAACCGGTCGCCGCCACGGTCACGGAACCGTTCACCGAGCCGTTCACCGAGGCCTCCGGCGTCTGGGCCGCCGACCCGGCCGTCCGCGCACGTGCGGTCGCCACGCTGCGGCTGCGCCGGGCGTTCTGGGAGGGCTGGCTGGCGGGCCTGCGACAGAGCCGGCGTCGATGAGGCTCCCGCCGCACCGCGGCCCACGCTGACCGTCGTGGTGGCGGAACGGCCCCGCAGGGGGAGGCCGTTCCGCCACGACGAGCACCGCCTGTCACCACGCGGCGGGCGTCCCGGGCGGGCGGAGGGCCGCCCGGGAACGACGAAGGCCCGGTCCGTGCGGACCGGGCCTTCGTTCGTGCTGCGGGGCGGGCGACCGTCAGGCCGCGTCCTCCTCCGTGAGCCGACGCGTCTTGTTCTGGTCGAGCGGGATGCCGGGGCCGTTCGTCGTCGACATCGTCGCCTTGGAGATGTACCGACCCTTCGAGGCGGCCGGCTTGAGCCGGAGGATCTCCTCGAGCGCCGCGGCGTAGTTCTCCACCAGCTGCACGTCGGTGAACGACGTCTTGCCGATGATGAAGTTGAGGTTCGCGTGACGGTCCACGCGGAACTCGATCTTGCCGCCCTTGATGTCGGACACGGCCTTGGCCACGTCCATCGTCACCGTGCCGGTCTTCGGGTTCGGCATCAGGCCACGGGGACCCAGCACCTTGCCCAGTCGGCCGACCTTGCCCATCAGGTCCGGCGTCGCCACGGCGGCGTCGAAGTCGGTGTAGCCACCGGCGACCTTCTCGATCAGCTCGTCGCCACCGACCTCGTCGGCACCTGCGGCGCGCGCCTGCTCGGCACGCTCACCGACGGCGAACACGACGACGCGGGCCGTCTTGCCGGTGCCGTTCGGCAGGTTCACCGTGCCACGGACCATCTGGTCCGCCTTGCGCGGGTCGACACCGAGGCGGAACGCGACCTCGACGGTGGACGGGTAGGACGTCGTCGACGTCTCCTTCGCCAGACGCACCGCCTCGAGCGGGCTGTAGATGCGGCCGGCCTCGATCTTCTCGAGAGCGGCGCGGTACTTCTTGCTGTGCTTGGCCATCTGCTTCTCCTTGTTCAGCAGTCGTGGTCGACGGGCCGCACAGGGCCCTGCCACTGGTGTGACGTGCCGGGGGCTCAGCCCTCGACGCGGATGCCCATCGAGCGGGCGGTGCCGGCGATGATCTTCGCCGCGGCGTCCAGGTCGTTCGCGTTGAGGTCCTCCAGCTTGGTGCTGGCGATCTCACGGACCTGGGCGTTGGTCAGGGTGGCCACCTTGGTGGTGTGCGGCGTCGGGGAGCCCTTGGCCACACCGGCGGCCTTCTTGATCAGCTCGGCGGCCGGCGGGGTCTTGGTGACGAAGGTGAACGAGCGGTCCTCGTACACCGTGATCTCGACCGGGATGACGTTGCCGCGCTGCGACTCGGTCGCCGCGTTGTAGGCCTTGCAGAACTCCATGATGTTCACGCCGTGCTGACCGAGCGCCGGGCCGATGGGCGGGGCGGGGGTGGCAGCACCAGCGTTGATCTGGAGCTTGATGAGGCCGGTGACCTTCTTCTTCGGGGGCATTGCAGTCCGTTCTCGTCGTGGGCCGACGCCGTGGGCGATGACCCGGTTGCACTGCCGCGCGGCAAGCGCCGCCCGGCGGGATCAGGGGGTGGGGATCAGATCTTGGAGACCTGGCTGAACGACAGCTCCACGGGGGTCTCGCGGCCGAACAGCGAGACCAGCACCTTGAGCTTCTGGTTCTCGGGGTTGATCTCGGAGATCGTCGCCGGCAGCGTGTCGAACGGGCCGCCGTCGGTGACAGTGACCGACTCGCCGACGGTGAAGTCGACCTGCACGGGCGCCGCCGCCTTGGCGGCCTTGGTCGCCGCGGGGGTGGCGGGCTGAAGGCTCGGCGCGAGCATCGAGAAGACCTCGGACTGGGTCAGCGGCACCGGCTGGTGGGTGTGGCCGACGAAGCCGGTGACGCCCGGCGTGTGCCGCACGGCGCCCCACGACTCGTCCGTCAGGTCCATGCGCACCAGGACGTAGCCGGGGATCCGGACGCGCTTGACGACCTTGCGCTGCGCGTTCTTGATCTCCACGACCTCCTCCATGGGGACCTCCACCTGGTAGATGAAGTCCTCCATGTTGAGGCTCTGGGTGCGGTTCTCCAGGTTCGTCTTCACCCGGTTCTCGTAGCCCGCGTACGAGTGGATGACGTACCAGTCGCCCGGGAGCCGGCGGAGCTTGGCCTTGAAGGCCGCGACCGGGTCCTCGTCGGGATCCGGCTCGTCCTCGTCGGACGCCGCGCCCTCGTCGGGCACTGCCACCTCGTCCTGCTCGAGCTCGTCCTCCGGCGCCTCGTCCGCGTCCGTGCTGGACGGGGCCACGTCCGACGTCCCCTCGACGGCCTCGACCGACTCGAGGGCGCCCTCGAGCTCGGCCTCGGCGCCCGGGGTGGGCTGCGGCGACTCCTGCGACACGTGCGAACCTGCTTCCTGCTCGGGGACGAACTGACGGGACCTCACGGGTCCCGGTGGGCGGTCAGCCGCCGAACACCCAGAAGGTGAGCTGGCCGGCGCCGAAGTCGACGACCGTGATGAAGGCCATCACGATCACGACGAACGCGATCACGACCATCGTGTAGGTGCCCAGCTCGGAGCGGGTGGGCCAGACCACCTTCTTCAGCTCGGCGACCACCTGGCGCCAGAACAGGGCGATGCGGGCGAAGAGCCCACGACGCTCCGCGCCGGCTCGAGTGCTCGGTGCCGTGCTGCGGCGCGGCGCCTTGCCCTCGGACGCAGCCGCGGGTGCGGGTTCGCTCACGTCTGGCCTCTCCCTCTCATGACGGACGTCTCCGGCGCCGAACCGGACATCCGTCGCGCGTCACGTCCCGGAGGGACCTGACGGCTGCGGTGCCGGCGTGACCCGCTGGACCGTCCGGCAGACCTGCTCGCGGTCGGATGACCGCTTGCGCAGGGCAGACAGGACTCGAACCTGCAACCTGCGGTTTTGGAGACCGCTGCGCTACCAATTGCGCCACTGCCCTACGGTCGTTCGACGTCCGGCACGTGCGATCGGTTCCCGCCGAGGGCGCAACTGATCATGACGGACGTCAACCGCCGGGGGTCAACTGTACGCGACCGTGGACGCCCGGTCGAACCGCCCCCGGTCCGCGCGATGATGGCCCGGTGAGCCAGCAGACCTCGTCCCCCCGCCCCCGCGTGTCCGCCCGGGTCGGCGCCATCGCCGAGTCCGCCACGCTGAAGGTGGATGCCAAGGCCAAAGCCCTCAAGGCCGAGGGCAAGCCCGTCGTCTCGTACGCCGCGGGCGAGCCCGACTTCGCCACGCCGCAGTTCATCGTGGACGCGGCCGCCGAGGCCCTCGCGAACCCGGCGAACTACCGCTACACGCCCGCCGCGGGCCTGCCAGAGCTGCGCGAGGCGATCGCCGCGAAGACGCTGCGCGACTCCGGCCTCGAGGTCTCGCCGAGCCAGGTCATCGTCACGAACGGCGGCAAGCAGTCCGTCTACCAGGCGTTCCAGGCCGTGGTGAACCCGGGCGACGAGGTGCTCCTGCCTGCGCCGTACTGGACCACCTACCCCGAGGCGATCCGCCTCGCCGACGGCGTCCCGGTCGAGGTCTTCGCGGGCGCCGACCAGGAGTACAAGGTCACGGTCGACCAGCTCGAGGCCGCCCGCACCGACCGCACCACGGTGCTCGTGTTCGTCTCGCCGTCCAACCCGACCGGATCCGTCTACTCCC
>NCKG01000102.1:0-7132 GCA_002279095.1 Cellulomonas sp. 14-74-6 | reverse complement strand
TTTGCCAGCTCCTCGATGACGTCGTCCGCCACCACCCGGCCGCGGCCGTCGGCACCGGGGTGGGCGAACACCGGCACGCCGCCGGCGGCGACGACCGCACGCACCGCGTCGACCGCGCTCGGCGCCGCGTAGCCGACGTAGTAGGGGCCCCGGGCGGACAGCAGGTCGACGAAGGCGGTCGACCGGTCGGGCACGACGCCCAGCTCCACCAGCGCGTCGGCGATGTGCGGCCGGCCGACGGCAACCGCGTCCTTCGCCTGCAGCAGCACGTCGGCCCAGGTCACCGGCACGCCGCCGGCGGCGAGCCGGGCCACCATCCGCTCCGCCCGGTGCTCCCGGGAGTCCCGCGTCCGGGCCAGCACGTCGGCGAGCACCGGCGCCGTCGGGTCCTGCAGGTAGCTGAGCAGGTGCACGCTGACCCCGCCCGCGAGCGCCGACACCTCGGTGCCCCGCACCAGCGCGACGCCCGCGCGCTCCGCCTCGTGCGCCGCCTCGGCCCAGCCGCTCGTCGTGTCGTGGTCCGTCAGGCCCACCACGTCCAGGCCCGCGGCCCGCGCGTCGCGGACCACCTGCGACGGCGAGCCCGTCCCGTCCGATGCCGACGAGTGCGTGTGGAGGTCGATGCGCACGTCGGACGGGGTCACCCGGACACGGTAGTGCCCGGATCCGACGCCTCCGCCCTGTCGTGGTGCTGATCGGCCGGGACGCCGATGCTCCGCCGCCCCACAAGGGACGTTCGGACCACGCGCGGTGCGCGCGGCGGGGGGTGGACTGAGGACGTCACAGCGTGAGGCGCGCCGAGGGAGCCGCGCGGTGCGCCTGGCGCTCGGAGCGCGAGGCGGTGGCACCTGTGAGCATCCGCACCCCCCTGACCCTGGCGTCGATCGAGCCCGACGCCGGCCTGCGAGCCGCCCTGGCGCTCGACCCGGCGGGGGTGGTGGCCACCGTCACGGACTCGGGGATCAAGGGTCGCGGCGGTGCCGGCTTCCCCACCGGTCGCAAGTGGGCCCTCGCCGCGGGTGCACCGGCGCCGGACGGCGTGCGCTACGTCGTGTGCAACGCCGACGAGGGCGAGCCGTCCACGTTCAAGGACCGCGTGCTCCTGGACGAGCTGCCGGACCTGGTGTTCGAGGGCATGACGATCGCGGCCTACGCGATCGGCGCGCACGAGGGCATCTGCTACCTGCGCGGCGAGTACGTCTACCTGCTCGACGCCCTCGAGGCGTGCCTCGCCCGACGGCGGGAGGCCGGGCTGCTCGGCGACGACGTGCTGGGCTCCGGCTTCTCCTTCGACGTGCGGATGTTCCTCG
Source organism: Cellulomonas sp. 14-74-6 (assembly GCA_002279095.1). Lineage (GTDB taxonomy): Bacteria > Actinomycetota > Actinomycetes > Actinomycetales > Cellulomonadaceae > Cellulomonas. The sequence goes on along the minus strand of NCKG01000102.1, from coordinate 5,822 downwards.
GCGCCGGCGCGTACGTCTGCGGTGAGGAGACCGCGCTGATCGAGAGCCTCGAGGGGCGACGCGGCGAGGCGCGCAGCCGCCCGCCGTTCCCGGTGGTGCGCGGGTACAACGGGGCGCCGACGGTGGTGAACAACGTCGAGACCTTCGCCTGGACGGCGGCGATCCTCGCGCGCGGCGCCGACTGGTTCGCGGCGATCGGCACCGACCGGTCCACCGGTCCCAAGCTGCTCAGCGTCTCCGGGGACGTGCAGCACCCCGGCATCTACGAGTTCCCGCTCGGAGTGCCGATCGCCACCGTCCTGGAGGCGGCGGGTGGTGCGGACGCCAAGGCCGTGATCGTCGGCGGTGCGGCCGGCACCTGCGTGCCGCGTCGCGACTTCGGCCGGGCGATCAGCTACGAGGACGTGTCCACCGGTGGCGCCGTCATCGTCCTCGGGCCCTGGCGGGACCTGCTCGAGGTGGCCGAGAACCTGCAGTGGTTCTTCGTCAACGAGTCGTGCGGCCAGTGCACCCCCTGCCGCGTCGGCGGCCTGAAGCTGCTCGAGGGCATCCGCCGGCTGCGCCGTGGCGAGTGCACGCGGCAGGAGCTGGCGGACCTGGTCAGCCTGGGCGGCACCATGCAGATCGCATCCAAGTGCGGGCTGGGGCAGGCGGCACCCAACGTGTTCCTGTCCCTGGTCAGAAGCCTGGAGCAGGAGATCCTCAGCCACATCCCGGCCGGCGCTCGGTGAGGGGACGACGATGACCACCACCACGGCACCCGGCACCGCGACGAGCACGGAGACCGTGCGGGTCGTCGTCGACGGCATCCCCGTCGACGTCCCCGTCGGCTCGTCGATCCTCGACGCCGCCCACCTCGCGGGCCGCCGCATCCCCACCCTGTGCCACCACCCGGACCTGCCGGACGTGGGCATCTGCCGGGTCTGCCTCGTCGAGGTGGTCGGTCAGCGCGCGCTGCAGGCGTCGTGCGCGTACCCGATCACCGAACCCGTCGAGATCCGCACCTACAGCCGCCGCGTGCGCCACGCCCGTCAGACGGTGGTCGACCTGATGCTCGCCGAGCACTACGGCTCCTGCCAGACGTGCGGCCGCAACGGCGCCTGCGAGCTGCAAGACCTGGCCGCCGAGTACGGCTCCGACCACTACCGGTTCGGCCGGCAGACCGAGCCGACACGCCCGTTCGACCTGGTGGGCCCGTCGATCGTGCGGGACATGAACAAGTGCGTGCACTGCACCCGCTGCATCCGCACGTGCGCGCAGGTGCAGGGCGTCGGTGCGCTCGGCGTGATCGGACGCGGCAGCTCCACGACGATGTCGCCCTACCTCACGCTGCCCATCTCGGAGGTCGTCTGCATCAACTGCGGCCAGTGCATCGACCGCTGCCCCACCGGGGCGCTCCAGGAGCACGACGACACCGAGGCGGTCTGGCGGGCGATCGAGGACCCGACCAAGCACGTGGTGATCCAGACGGCACCGGCGCCGCGCGCCGCGATGGGCGAGGAGTTCGGCCTGCCGCCCGGCACCCCGGTGACGTGGCAGCTGAACACGGCGCTGCGCGGCATCGGGTTCGACAAGGTGTTCGACACCAACTTCGCCGCCGACCTGACGATCATCGAGGAGGGCACGGAGCTGCTGCTCCGCCTGTACGAGAACCTGGTCCTCGACGACCACAGCCGGCCGCTGCCGCAGTTCACCTCGTGCAGCCCCGGCTGGATCAAGTACCTCGAGCACCGCTACCCCGACGCGATACCGAACCTGTCCAGCTGCAAGAGCCCCCAGCAGATGTTCGGCGCGGTGATCAAGAGCTTCTACGCGCAGCGCGCCGGGGTGGACCCGGCCGACGTCGTCTCGGTGTCGCTGATGCCGTGCACCGCGAAGAAGTTCGAGGCGGCCCGGCCGGAGATGGCCGGCTCGGGCCACCGCGACGTCGACGTCTCGCTGACCACGCGGGAGCTGGCCCGGATGATCCGCGAGTGCGGCATCCGGCTGCCCGACCTGCCGGAGTCGGACTTCGACGACCCGTTCGGCACCGCATCGGGGTCCGGGGTCATCTTCGGGGCGACCGGCGGGGTGATGGAGGCGGCGCTGCGCACCGTCGTCGAGCTGGTCACGGGCCGGCCGGTCGAGGAGCTGTTCGACCACGCCGACATCACGCCGGTCCGTGGCTTCGAGGACACGCGCTACACCGAGATCACGCTCCCGGACCAGCTGGGACGGGTCCCGGCGATCCTCGCCGGGAAGATCCCCGACTTCGACTGGCTGCGCGGCGTCACGCTGCGGCTGGGGGTGGCGCACGGGACGGGCAACGCCCGGAAGGTGATGGAGGACATCGCCGCCGGCGGCCTGTTCAGCCGGTGCCACTTCATCGAGTTCATGGGCTGCCCGGGCGGCTGCCTGGGCGGCGGCGGGCAGCCCGTGCCCACCGATGCGACGATCCGGGCCGCGCGCGCCAGGGCCATCTACGCCGAGGACGCCCGCTACGGGGAGACGGGCCGCGCGCGCAAGAGCCACGAGAACCCGGCGGTGCTGCGGCTGTACGACGAGCTGCTCACCGACGGCCCCAACGGGCCGACGGCCCACCACCTGCTGCACACCACGTACACGCCGCGCGGCAGCTTCATCACCGCCGGCGGGACGGGCAGGCGGAGCGCGACGAGGGAGGCGTCCCGATGACCGGCATCCCGGCCGACGTGCTGGAGCGTGAGGCCGACCTGGTCGGTGCGATCGACCGGCTGGTGGCGCAGCACGGCGCCCGACGCAGCTCCCTGCTGCCGATCCTGGAGGCGCTGCGCGAGCAGCGACGCCAGATCAGCGACGTCGCCATGCAGGTGGTCGCCGACCGCCTCGGCCTGCCGCCCGTGGAGGTCCAGGGCGTGGTGACCTTCTACCACTTCCTCGGCACCGAGCCGACGGGCCGGCACGTCGTCCACCTGTGCCGGACCGTCTCCTGCGCGATGGCCGGCATGGGGGCGATCGCCGAGCGGCTGGAGAACGAGCTCGGCATCCGGTTCGGCGAGACGACGGACGACGGCCTGGTCACCCTCGCCTGGGCCAACTGCATCGGCATGTGCGACCGCCCGCCGGCGATCCTGCTCGACAGGCAGGCGATCGGCCGGGTGACGCCCGACGACGCGTGCGAGCTGGTCGCACGCCTCCGCGCAGGGTCGTCGGACGACACGGTCGGTGGGACGCCGGTGGGAAACTGGTCGGGTGACCGAGGACCTGACCCCAGAGACGACGACCCCCGCTGACCACCCCGCCGACCAGCCGCTCCAGGACCGCGGCGGCAACCGTTCGCTGCGCCCGTCGTCGGCGGAGTTCCTCCGGTTCGTCACGTCCGGCTGGGCTCCCCGTCCGGCCGGCACGGTGACCCGCTCCGCCGTCGCGGACCTCACCCCGGCGCGCCGCACGGCGCTGGCCGCCGCCTTCGCCGGCCAGCGCCTCGTCGTCCCCGCCGGCCGCCCCCGGGTCCGGTCGAACGACACCGACTTCCGCTTCCGTCCGCACGCCGCGTTCGCCCACCTGACCGGGCTCGGCATGGAGCAGGAGCCGGAGGCCGTGCTCGTGCTGCACCCGGTCGAGGACGGCACCGGCGAGAGCGGCGGGAGCCACCGGCCGGTGCTGTACCTGCGCCCCCTGTCCGGCCGGGACAGCGAGGAGTTCTTCGCCGACAGTGCGCGCGGCGAGTTCTGGGTGGGCGCCCGGCCGACCCTCGAGGACATGGCCACGCTGACCGGCATCCCGACGGCCCACCTCGACGACCTGCGCGACGCGCTCGCCAAGGACGCCGGCGCCGACGGCGTGCTGCTGGCCGTGGTTCCGGACGTCGACGGGGCCGTGTCGCAGATCGTCGAGGAGATCCGCGCCGACGAGGCCGCCGGCAAGCGGCGCGACGAGCGGCTGGCCGAGGCGCTGTCCGAGCTGCGCCTGGTCAAGGACGCGCACGAGGTCGAGCAGATGCGCGAGGCCGTCGCCACGACGATCGCCGGGTTCGAGAAGGTGGTACGGCAGCTGCCCGCGGCCACCACGCACCGGCGCGGCGAGCGCGTGGTCGAGGGCACGTTCATCGGGCACGCACGGCAGGAGGGGAACGACGTCGGCTACGCGACGATCGCCGCCGCCGGCGAGCACGCGACCACGCTGCACTGGACCGACAACGACGGGACCGTGCGCCCCGGCCAGCTGCTGCTGCTCGACGCCGGCGTCGAGATCGACTCGCTCTACACCGCCGACGTCACCCGCACGCTGCCGGTCGACGGCCGCTTCACGGACGCGCAGCGCACGGTCTACCAGGCGGTGCTGGACGCGGCCGATGCCGCGTTCGCCGTCGTACGACCGGGCATCCGGTTCCGGGAGGTGCACGGCGCCGCGATGGAGGTGATCGCCGACCGGCTCGCCTCCTGGGGGCTGCTGCCGGTCAGCGCCGCCGAGTCGCTGCGGCCGGACGCCCAGTTCCACCGCCGCTGGATGGTGCACGGCACCAGCCACCACCTCGGCATCGACGTCCACGACTGCGCGCAGGCGCGCGTCGAGATGTACCTCGACGGCGTCGTCCGGGCCGGGATGGTGTTCACCATCGAGCCGGGCCTGTACTTCAAGTCGGACGACCTGCTCGTCCCCGAGGAGCTGCGCGGCATCGGCGTCCGCATCGAGGACGACGTGCTGGTGACCGAGGACGGCGCCGAGAACCTGTCCGCGGCCCTGCCCCGCGACCCCGACGCCGTGGAGGCGTGGATGGCGGGCCTGCTGGCCTGAGCCGGCCGGTCAGGCCGTCGGCCCACCCGGTCCGGACGGTCCCGTCGGCTCACCCGCACGCGGCGGAGCCGACGGACCCGTCGGCGAGGCGGGCGGCACCGGCGGTGCGGGGGGCGCGACCGGCGGTGCGGGGGGCGCGACCGGCGGCACGTCGGGCCGTGCCGGCCCCGGGTAGGTGGCGGTGGGGTCCGAGGGCGGTGGTCCCATCGGCCGGCTGGGCTCCGGGGTGCGGTCCGGCCAGCCGGAGCGGACCCCGCCGATCGACGCCAGCAGCTGGCGCGCCTTGGCGGCATGCTCCGCAGCGCACAGCACGGAGTACGACGTCGCGACGATCTGGCTCGACGAGGTGAAGTCGCGGCGCCCACGCGAGAACGAGTACGTGATCACCGAGAACAGCAGCCCGAACGCCCCGCCGAACAGGATCGCCGGCAGGAACAGGCTCGAGGCGCTCGACGAGAACATCGTGAGGATCAGCCCCACGAACAGCCCGAACCACGCGCCGGAGGCGAAGCCACCCAGCGCGACCGACGGGTACGAGAGCCGCCGCAGCACCCGCTCCACCATCTGCAGGTCGGTGCCGACGATCGTCACGTGCTGCACGGGGAACTGGGAGTCGGCGAGGTGGTCCACCGCCCGCTGCGCCTCGAGATAGGTGCCGTAGGACGCGACGGTCTCGCCCTTCGGCAGCGTCGGTGTGCTCGGGAGCCGGTTCGGACGGGTGAACGACATGCCTCGATCCTGGCCCACGCTGCGGCGATGTGCCTAGGGCAGCCCCGGAACGCCCGGTGCCGCGGAGGCGCACCGCTTAGGCTCGCCTGCGTGAGCGCCGCCGGGACACGCGTGTTCGTCGCACGGCTCGCGGGCACCATGGTGTTCGACCCCCTCGGGGACCGCGTCGGCCGGGTCCGCGACGTCGTCGTGCTGGTGCGCCCGAAGGGGGCTGCGCGCGCGGTCGGCCTGGTGGTCGAGGTGCCGGGACGACGGCGCAGCTTCCTGCCGCTGACCCGGGTGACCGCGATCGACCCCGGACAGGTGATCTCCACCGGCCTGCTCAACATGCGCCGCTT
>NCKG01000101.1:0-7184 GCA_002279095.1 Cellulomonas sp. 14-74-6 | reverse complement strand
CATGCCCATCGGTCCGCCGTCGACCGGGATCGCGTAGACGTGCGAACCGCTGGAGACGTCCTTCCACGCACCTGCCGTGTAGTCCTTGGCGACGTCCGCGGCGCCGTACGACGAGAGGTCGACGAGCGCGTTGCGAATCGTGAAGCTCGACAGCACCTCGGCCTCGAGCATGATGACGTCCGGCGCTCCCGACTTCGCCTCGATGGCGGTGGAGAACTTGGTGTACTCGTCGTTCCCCTGACCCGCGTTGGTCCAGCAGATCTGGACGTCGTCGTGGGTCGAGTTGAACTGGTCCACCACCTTGTCGAACGCCGGGTACCAGGCCCAGACCGTCACCTTCTTGGCCGACGGCTTCTGGATGGTGTTGGTGCACGAGCCGGCCGCTGCGGCCGACGCTGTGGACGAGGCGCTGCTGCCTCCGCTGCTGCAGGCCGTGAGCAGCGCGAGGGCGGCCGCCGCGGGCAGGGCGACCCACCTGGCGAGCAAGGACTTCCGCATCCGAATCCTCCTTGATCCGAGTCGGGTACCGGCAGCTGCGCCGGCCGACACGTCGAGGCGCGTCACGCGCCCTGCAACGTTGTAGTACAACGATAGAGAAGGCAGTGACCGGATGACAAGTCACAGAACGGACACGATGTCCCGGTGCCGCCGATCCCCACCGCTCAGCTGCGGGTCGACTCCCGCGCGACGACCGAGTAGTCCGCGACGATGGTGCGTGGCGGCCCCGCCGCGTCGCCGCGCTCGATCCGCTCCCTGAGCAGACCGACGGCCGTCTCGGCGATCTGCTCGCGGCCCGGCGCGATCGAGGACAGGGTCGGCGTGGAGTACTGCGCCTCTTCGATGTCGTCGAAGCCGATCACCGCCACCTCGCCCGGCACCTCGATCCCCCGGTCGTGCAAGGCGTGCAGCACACCGAGCGCAAGCGCGTCGTTCATCGCGAACACCCCGTCGATCGGCGTACCGGCGTCGAGCAGCCGGTTCATCGCATCGGCACCCGTCGCGCGGTGCCAGAGGCCGGCCTCCCCCACCAGCGCCGGGTCGTACGGCAGCCCGGCGCCCTCGAGCGCGGCTCGATAGCCCTCGAGCCGGAGGGCAGCCGAGCCCGACGACTCGCCGTGGTGGGCGCCGACGACGGCGATGCGACGTCGGCCGCGCCCGATCAGGTGCTCCGTCGCCGCTCGGGCTGCGTCGACGTTGGCCATCGTCACGTGGTCCGCTCGGGCGCCGAAGATCCGTTCGCCGAGCAGCACCATGGGGAAGTCCAGCTCCAACGACGTCAGGTCGCCGAGGTCGAGGGCCAGGGGCGAGTAGAGCAGCCCGTCGGTCAGCTGCCGCTGGGCGCTGGTCAGCACGGCGAGCTCGCGGGCGCGCTCCGCACCGGTCTGCTCGATCAGCACGGTGAGGCCCTGGCCCTCGGCGGCGCGGATCACGGAGTCGGCGAGCTCGGCGAAGTACGGCAGCCGCAGCTCCGGCAGCGCCAGGCCGATGATGCCCGTCGAGCCCCGCCGCAGGTTCCGGGCGCTGAGGTTGACCTGGTAGCCGAGGTCGGCGATCGCCTGCTCGACACGCTCCCGCGTGGCCGGGCGGATGTACGGGTACTCGTTGAGCACGTTCGAGACCGTCTTGATCGAGACGCCGGCCCGGGCGGCGACGTCGTGCATCGTGACACCGCCCGTACGACCTGCGCGGCCCATCCGGCCCTCCCTCTCGTCGGCACGCTGCCCGTGCGCCACAGCGTGGCAGACGGCTCGACCGCCCGGCTGCGCGGCGCCGCGCGCTCGGATCGTACATCGTTGTATGACGAGCGGATCAGGACTTTGGCGCTGCTCCGGCACGGGTATCGACGTGGCCCGGCGCCGGCGGGACGCTGGAGGCATGACGACCGAGGAGATCGCGCGCGAGGTGCGCGCGGAGCAGCAGGTGGCGGTGGTGTGCGGGCGGATGACGACCGAGCAGCTGCCGGGGTTCCTGGGTGGTGCGTTCAGTGAGGTGATGGCGACCGTCGCGGCGCAGGGCCGGCACGTCGCCGGGATGCCGTTCGGCCGGTACGTGCCGGTCGGCGACGGCACGTTCGACGTCGAGGCCGGCTTCCCGGTGGACGCGCCGGTGGTGGCACAGGGCCGGGTGGCGCCCAGCACGCTGCCCGGCGGACCGGCGGTCAGCGTGGTGCACCGCGGCAGCTACGACACCGTCGGCGCCGCGTACGAGCTGCTGCTGCGGTCGGTGAGCGAGGCCGGCGCGGAACCCGCGGGAGCACCGTGGGAGTCCTACCTCGACGAGCCCGGGGTGCCCGAGCCGCGGACCGAGGTGGTGCTGCCGTACGCCGACCGCGCGGCCGGCGCCTGACCGCTACAGCTTGGTGACGGGCGAGAACCGGAGCAGCAGCCGCTTGGTGCCGGCCGAGCCGAAGTCGACCTTGACCACCGCGTTGGGACCGGCGCCCTCGAGCGCCACGACGGTGCCGAGGCCGTAGGCGTCGTGCGTCACCTTGTCGCCGACGGCGAGGGTGGGGATCGCACCCTCGGGTCGGGGCTTGGCCGAGCCGAAGGACGCGCCGGTGGACGGCAGCGGGGCGCGCTCGGTGCGTCCCGACCCGCCGCCCGAGGAGCCCCGTGGGCCGTCGGACCAGGACGATCCCCGTCCGCCCCCGCTGCCGAACCCGGACCCCCAGCCGCCGCGGATCCGCGACGTCGACGACTCACGCCGTCGCCAGTCGATCAGCTCGTCCGGGAGGTCCTCCAGGAAACGGCTCGGAGGGAACTCGTTCGGCACGCCCCACGCGGTGCGGACCGCGGCGCGCGAGATGTACAGGCGCTGGCGGGCACGTGTCAGCCCCACGTACGCGAGCCGGCGCTCCTCCGCGAGCTGGTCCGGGTCGGACAGCGACCGCAGGTGCGGGAACGTGCCGTCCTCGAGGCCGGTGAGGAACACCACCGGGAACTCCAGCCCCTTGGCGGTGTGCAACGTCATCAGGGTGACGACGCCCTGGTCGGGGCCGGTGCCCTCGGCGCCGCCGTCCGGCGTAGGGATCTGGTCGGAGTCCGCGACCAGGGACACGCGCTCGAGGAAGTCGGCCAGGTCGCCGTCGGGATCGCCCTGCTCGAACTCGGTGGCCACCGCGTGCAGCTCGGCGAGGTTGTCCACGCGGGAGCCGTCCTGCGGGTCCTCCGACGCCCGCAGCTCCGCCAGGTAGCCGCTGCGATCGAGCACCGCGCCGAGCACGGTCGCCGGACCGGCGTCGGCCGCCAGCTCGCGAAGTCCGCCCAGCAGCTCACGGAACCCGACGAGCGCCGTCACCGCCCGGGTGCCGAGCCCCGGCACCTCGTCGAGCCGCTCGAGCGCCGCACCGAAACTGATCCGCTCCCGCTCCGCGAACGCTGCGACCATCGCCTCGGACCGCTCGCCCAGCCCCCGCTTGGGCACGTTGAGGATGCGGCGGGTGTTCACGTCGTCGTCCGGGTTGGCGATGGCGCGCAGGTAGGCGATGGCGTCCTTGATCTCGCGGCGCTCGTAGAACCGCGTGCCGCCGACCACCTTGTAGGGCAGGCCGACGCGGACCAGCACCTCCTCGATCGCACGGGACTGCGCGTTGGCCCGGTAGAAGATCGCGACGTCACCGGGCCGCACGTCGGCGGTGTCACCGAGGCGGTCGATCTCCTCGGCGACGAACCGGGCCTCCTCGCGCTCGTCGTCGGCGACGTACGCCACGATCTGCGGTCCGGCCCCGGCGTCGGTCCACAGCCGCTTGGGCTTGCGGCCGGGGTTGCGGGAGATCACCGCGTTGGCGGCGGAGAGGATCGTCTGCGTGGAGCGGTAGTTCTGCTCGAGCAGGATGGTGCTCGCGTCCGGGTAGTCCGCCTCGAACTCGAGGATGTTGCGGATGTTGGCGCCGCGGAACGCGTAGATCGACTGGTCGGCGTCGCCCACCACGGTCAGCTCGCCGCGCGGCACCCCGTCCGAGCCGTCGCCGACGAGCTCCTTGACCAGCACGTACTGCGCGTGGTTGGTGTCCTGGTACTCGTCCACCAGCACGTGCCGGAACCGGCGGCGGTAGTGCTCGGCGACGGCCGGGAACGCCTGCAGCAGGTTCACCGTGGTCATGATCAGGTCGTCGAAGTCGAGGGCGCTCGCCTGCCGGAGGCGCTGCTGGTAACGGCTGTACACCTGCGCGAGTGCGGTGTCGAAGTCGTTCGCGGCACCCTGGCCGCTGGTCGCCGCGAACGTCTCGGGGTCGACCAGCTCGTCCTTGAGGTTGCTGATCTTGGCCGCGAGCGCCTTGGCCGGGTAGCGCTTGGGATCCAGGTCCAGCTCGCGCGCGACCAGCGTCAGCAGCCGCTGCGAGTCCGCCGAGTCGTAGATGGAGAAGGACGAGCGCAGGCCCAACGTCGTCGCCTCGCGGCGCAGGATGCGCACGCAGGCGGAGTGGAAGGTGGACACCCACATCCGCTGCGCCGACGGGCCGACCAAGGCTTCGACGCGCTCGCGCATCTCGGCGGCGGCCTTGTTGGTGAAGGTGATCGCGAGGATCTCCCCCGGGCGGGCGCGGTGCGTGGCGAGCAGGTGCGCGATCCGGTGGGTCAGCACCCGCGTCTTGCCGGACCCGGCGCCCGCGACGATCAGCAGCGGGCCGCCCTCGTGCAGCACGGCCGCGCGCTGCTGCGGGTTCAGGCCCTCGAGCAGCTCGTGGGCGCGGGCCTCGTCGCGCGCCTGCGCCTGCTCGCGCGCACGCGCGCGGTCGTCGTCCGGGCCCTCGGGCGTCCTCGCACCCGTCGGCGACCCGGCGCGCTCGTCCTCCCGGGGCGGCAGGACCACCGGCAGGCCCGACGACTCCCCGACGTGCGTGGGCCGGACGGAGCCGGACGCGGGGGTGCCGCGGACCGACCCGGGGAGGGGCAGGGACAGGTTCTCGAACAGCGACGTCATGGCCATACCAGGGTAGGCGAGCGCACCCACACCCCTGGGCGCGGCAGGCCCCTCAGCGGGTGACCAGCGCCACCACCCAGACGCCCGCGACGAGGAGCGCCGCCGCCAGCTCCACGAGCACCGTCAGGCCGGCCGCGCGCAGGGCGACGCCGGTCGCGCGCCGGGCCGCTGCGTGCGACCGCAGCCGCAGCCGCTCCGCCAGGTAGACGCCGAGCACGAACCCGAGCGCCACCCCGACGACGGGGACGACGACGAACCCGACCACGCCGAGCACCCCGCCCCACCCGAGGGCCGATCGCGGCACTCCCCCGCGCCGCAGCCGCCGCCCGGCGAGCAGGTACTTCAGCACCTGTCCGGCCGCCGTGAGCAGCACCGCGACCACGGTGACCGTCCAGCCGCGCGGCCCGCCGGTCAGCGCACCCCATCCCGCGACCGCCGCACCGACCAGCAGCCCACCGGGCAGCACCTGCACCACGGTGCCGACCAGGCCGACCGCGACCAGGGCGCCGACGACCCAGGTCAGCTCCCCGGCCACGCCGATCGTCATCCCGTGGGGGCTACGGCCACAGCACCGCCACCGCGACGTCGAACGCCGTCAGGCCGCCGATGGTCAGCACCAGCCAGCGCGGCACGCCATTGTCCTTGCGCCGGCCGCCCCACGCCACCAGCCCGGTGACGATCAGCGCGACGACCAGCTTCACACCGAGCTTGGCGTTGCTGAAGTGCTCGTCCGGCTTCCAGGCGCCGGACGTGAGCAGGAACGCGAGGATCAGACCGGTGACCAGGGCTGTCAGCGCGCCGTGCAGCATCCCGGTGGGGATGCGCGGCGGCCGGAGGCTCACCAGGGCGCCGCCGAGCACGATGGCCCAGCCGATCAGGTGCAGCACGATGAGGACCCCAGCGACGACGGTCATGGCGCGACCCTACGAGACCGCCCCGTGCGGCGCGTCTCAGAGCAGCCGACGCGCCGCCGCCCACCGGGTCAGCTCGTAGCGGCTGGACAGCTGCAGCTTGCGCAGCACCGCCGAGACGTGGGTCTCGACCGTCTTCACCGAGATGAACAGCTCGCCGGCCACCTCGCGGTAGGAGTAGCCGCGCGCGATCAGCCGCATCACCTCGCGCTCGCGTGCCGACAGGCGGTCGAGCTCGTCGTCGCCCGTGGCCACGTCGCCCGCCGCCGTGCCGAACGCGTCGAGCACGAAGCCGGCCAGCCGCGGGGAGAACACGGCGTCGCCGCCGGCCACGCGCAGCACGGCGTCGGTCAGGTCCGGACCGCTGATCGCCTTGGTGACGTAGCCCCGTGCGCCGACGCGGATCACACCGACGACGTCCTCGGCGGCGTCGGACACCGACAGCGCGAGGAAGCGCGTGCCCGCGAGCAGGGCCGCGCAGCGGCGGATCACCTCGGCACCGCCACCGCCGTCCCCCCCGGGCAGGTGCACGTCGAGCAGCACGACGGGTGGCCGCAGCCGGTGGATCACCTCGACGGCCTCGTCGACGCAGTCGGCCTCGCCCACCACCTCGACACGTTCGTCCAGGGACGCACGCACGCCGGTGCGGAACATGTGGTGGTCGTCCACCAGCACCACGTCCACCGGCGGACGCACCGCGCTCGTCGTCATCGGGCCACCTCCGTCCGCTCCGGCCGTCCGTCACCGTCCGCCGCCGGCCGCGCCACCACGGGCGGGACGACCGCCGCGCCGACGGGGAGCAGCAGGTGCACCTCCGTGCCGCGGTCCGGCCGGCTGGTCACCGTCGCCTTGCCGCCGCGCCGGTGCACGCGCCCCATGATGGACTCCCGCACGCCGAACCGGTCGGGACCGATCGCGTCGACGTCGAACCCGTCGCCGTGGTCGCGGACGAACACCTCGACCTCGTCCGGACGGACCTCGAGGTACAGCGAGACCGGTGGGCGGCCGTGCACCACGGCGTTGACCAGGGCCTCCCTGCTCGCGGCGAGCAGGGCGTCCGTCCCCTCGTCGGGCACCCGGTCGCCGACCACGACGGTGTCGACCGCGACCGGCTCCCCGCCCGGCCCCGAGCGGGAGTCCTCCACCTCGGCGACCACCGCGCGCAGGGCCGCCGCCAGCGACGTACCGGGGGCCGGTCGGTCGTCGTAGAGCCACTCGCGCAGCTCCCGCTCCTGGGCGCGGGCCATGCGGGCGACCTCGGCGGGCTCGTCCGACCGGGCCCGGATCAGCGCGAGGGTCTGCAGCACGGAGTCGTGCAGGTGCGCGGCCATGTCCGCCCGCTCCGCCTCG
>NCKG01000100.1:0-7329 GCA_002279095.1 Cellulomonas sp. 14-74-6 | reverse complement strand
ACGCCTTCAGCATGCTCGGCATCGCGCTGCCCATGACCGGCCTGTACGTGGCCGCGGTCTGGATCTGCCTGGTGCACGACCGACGGGAGGACCGCCGTCGCGTCGCGGCCGGACTGCCGCGGCTCGACGGCACGATGCCCGACGACGAGCCGCGCGCTCCGGGGACCGGGGCGGTGGGGAGGTGAGCCGCCTCGGCGTGATGGTGAACCCCACCGCCGGTCTCGGCCGCGGCGTCCGTACCGGCCGGCAGGTGCACGCTGCTCTGCGCGCGGCAGGGCACGTCGTCACCGACCTGTCCGCGCCGACCCTGGCGCAGGCGACCGACCGGGCCCGGGGCGCGTCGCTGCAGAACCTGGACGCGCTCGTCGTCGTCGGCGGCGACGGGGCGGTGCACCTCGCGGTCAACGTGGTGGCCGGGACCGGCCTGCCGCTCGGCATCGTCCCCGCCGGCAGCGGGAACGACATCGCGCGGAGCCTGGGCGTGCCGCGACGCGTTCCCGAGGCCCTCGCCCAGATCGACCGGGCGCTGCGTGCCGCGCCGCACCACATCGACGCGGTCGAGGTGGGTGCACCCGGCCGCGAGGCCGTGGAGTGGTTCGTCGGCGTGCTGTCGTGCGGTCTCGACGCCGCCGTCAATGCGCGGGCCAACGCCTACGGGTGGCCCAAGGGGCACGCTCGCTACCTTCGGGCGGTCGCCGGGGAGCTACCACGGTTCCGCCCGTACGGGTACCGCGTGACGCTGGACGACGGGACGTGGGTCTCGGCGGGCACGCTGGTCGCTGCGGCGAACACGCCGTGGTTCGGCGGCGGCCTGCGGATCGCCCCGGACGCCGCGCCGGACGACGGTCTGCTCGACGTGGTGGTGGCCGGCCCCTTCAGCCGAGCCGGCACCGCCGGGATCTTCCACCGCCTCTACGCGGGCACCCACCTCAGCCACGCGCGGATCGAGGTGCACCGCTCGCGCTCCGTGGTGATCGAGCACGAGCCGGGTCTCGGCGGCCACCCACCCGTGGCGTTCGCGGACGGCGAGCGGATCGGCCCCCTGCCGCTGCGCGCCCGCGTGGTGCCCGGAGCGCTGCACATCCTGGTCTAGCCGCCTGCCGGAACGGCGGGTCAGTGCGCCGGCACCGGCTCCGCGCCGAGCGCCACCCGCTCCGCCACCCTGATCTCCCGGGCCGCGCGGGAGCGGAACAGCATCGCGCTGAGCACCGCTCCGAGCAGGAAGATGCCGGCCGACCAGGTGTACGCGGTGGTGAAGCTGTGCAGCGTCGCCGCACCGAGCACCGTCGGGCTGACCGGGCCGTGCGCGGTGGCGTAGTGGCTGGCGGCGGTCGCGGCCAGCGTGTTCAGCAGGGCGGTCCCGATCGCGCCACCGACCTGCTGGCTGGTGGACACCATCGCCGAGGCGGCCCCGGCGAGGCGCTGGTCCACGCCGAGCGTCGCCAGCTGGAAGGACGCCGGCATGATCGACGCCATCGCCGCACCCATCACCACGAGCCCGGGCAGCACCTGCCAGTACGAGCTCGTCGCGCCCAGGGTGGTGAACCAGGTCATCGCCACCGCTCCGAGCATCATGCCGAGCGGCACCAGCGCCTTGGCCCCGAACCGCGGCAGCAGCACGTTGGACTGCACCTGCGACGTGACGATGATCGCCACGACCATCGGCAGGAAGGCCAGCCCGGTGCGCATCGGGGTGAAGTGCAGCGTCGCCTGCAGGTAGTACGTCAGGAACAGGAAGACACCGAACATCCCCGAGCCCGCGACCAGGATCGACAGGAACGACGCGCCGCGGTCCCGGTCGAGGATCACCTCGAGGGGGAGAGCGGGGTTGGCCGCCGAGCGCTGCCGCCAGGCGAAGGCGCCGAGCAGCAGCACGCTGGCCGCCAGCGGCGCCCACGTCAGGGGAGCGTCCCAGCCCTTGGGCTCCGCCTGGGAGAAGCCGAAGACCAGGGCGAAGAGCCCGGCCGAGCCCAGCGCGACGCCGATGATGTCCAACCGGTGCCTGGCCGTCCCACCGGTGCGAGGCAGCAGCACGAGGCCGGCCACCACCGCGACGACGGCGATCACCACGTTGACGTAGAGGTTCCACCGCCAGCTGACGTTCTCCGTCAGGTAGCCGCCGAGCAGCAGACCGATGGCGCCGCCCATGCCGGCGATGGCGCCGAACACCCCGAACGCGCGGGCGCGCTCCTTCGGGTCGAAGAAGGTGGTGGTCAGCACGGACAGGGCCGACGGTGCCAGCACGGCACCGAACGCGCCCTGCAGGGCACGAGCGGCGACCAGCAGCTCGAAGGTGCGTGCGGCGCCGCCCAGGGCGGACGCGACGGCGAAGCCGACGAGCCCGATCAGGAACATCCGGCGCCGGCCGAACAGGTCGGACAGCCGACCGCCGAGCAGCAGCAGGCTGCCGAACGCGAGGGAGTACGCCGTGACGATCCACTGCCGGTCGTTGTCGGTGAAGCCGAGCGCCCGCTGGGCCGACGGCATGGCGATGTTCACGATCGTGGCGTCGAGCACGACCATCAGCTGCGCCAGCGCGACGGTGGCGAGCACGAACCAGCGTCGCCGGCCCGCATCGGGCGACGGCGCCGACGCAACGGCCGGCGTGCGTGCGGAAGAACGAGAGGTGTCGGGGGGTTCTGGAACCGTGACGGTTTCTGCGGACATGGGTGTCCTCCGGGGACGTCGTGGTCGGTGGAACCACCGTAATACAAGACTGGTTAGTTCCGGAACCCTATAGTCTCGGTTTTGTGGTTGACATCCTGCGGCCGCACAATGGAGCGGACGAGGGGAGCGGGACGATGCAGGTCGACGACGACGCCGCGGTGCAGGCTCCCCGCAGGCCGGGCCGGCGGCGCGACGAGTCGCGCGACGAAGCGATCCTCGAGGCGACCCGCCACCTGCTGGCCGAGCGGGGCTACGAGGGCACCACCATGGACGCCGTCGCGGAGCGGGCCTGCGCCGGCAAGGCGACGGTGTACCGCCGGTGGCCCTCCAAGGTGCAGCTGATCGTCGACTCCCTGCTCTGCGACGCCAACCAGATCACCACGATCGACGACGTGCCGGACACGGGCTCGTTGCGCGGCGACATCCTGGCGATCTCCGCGGTCCGTCGGCGCGCCGACGCGGACGACGTCATGGCCGGCCTGATGCGTGCGGTCGCGGCGGAGCCGGAGGTCGCGGCGGTGTTCAAGGAGCAGTTCGTCCGTGCGAGGGTCGCCCTGATGCGCGGCCTCCTCGTGCGTGCGCAGGAGCGCGGCGAGGTCCCCGAAGGCCTCGACCTCGACATGGTCGCGGCGGTGGCGCCGGCGATGATCTCGTACCACAAGACGGTCGAGGGCAAGCACCCAGACCAGGAGTTCGTCGCCCGCATGGTCGACTCCGTCATCCTGCCGCTGGTCACCGGCCGCCCGGCGACCACCTCGCTCGACACGCACTGACCACCGCGGGTCGCCCCCGAGAGGACGCCGCTGCCAGCACCTACTGTGGAACGGTGCCCAGCACCTCCAGGACCGCGGCGGACGACGAGCTGTCACCGGCGGAGCGGTACGCCCAGGCTCGCCGGCGGACGGTCCGGGAGCGGTCGTCGCTCGGCCGGTTCGCCGACCAGCTGCCGTTCCCGCTCGACCCGTTCCAGACGGAGGCGTGCGAGGCGCTCGAACGAGGCAGCGGTGTGCTGGTCGCCGCGCCGACGGGTGCCGGGAAGACCGTCGTCGGGGAGTTCGCGGTCCACCTGGCGCTGGAGGCGGGGCGCAAGGCGTTCTACACGACGCCGATCAAGGCGCTGTCCAACCAGAAGTACGGCGACCTGGTCCGTCGGTACGGGGCCGAGCGCGTCGGGCTGCTCACCGGCGACGTGACGGTCAACGGCGAGGCCGACGTGGTGGTGATGACCACCGAGGTGCTCCGCAACATGCTCTACGCCGGTTCGCCGACGCTGACCGGGCTCGGCTACGTCGTGATGGACGAGGTGCACTACCTCGCCGACCGGTTCCGCGGCCCCGTCTGGGAAGAGGTGATCATCCACCTCCCGGACGACGTGCAGCTGGTGTCCCTGTCCGCAACGGTGTCCAACGCGGAGGAGTTCGGCGACTGGCTGTCCACCGTCCGCGGCGACACCACCGTCGTGGTCAGCGAGCACCGTCCCGTGCCGCTGGGGCAGCACGTGCTCGTCGGGCGCGACCTGGTGGACCTGTACGCCGGCCACGTCGACCCGACGGCCCCGGGCAACGATCCACCGATCAACCCCGACCTGGTCCACCGGCTGCGCAACCGCCTGCGTGCGGAGGGTCCGCCGCAACGCCGCGGACCGGGTGACCGCGGCTTCCGCGGGCCCGGCGGCCGGGACCGCGGACCCGTGCGTGGCGGTGGCCGTCCGACGCCGCGGTTCGTCGTCGTCGACGCCCTCGAGCGGGACGGCCTGCTGCCGGCGATCGTCTTCATCTTCTCCCGGGCGGGGTGCGAGGCAGCCGTCGCCCAGTGCCTGCACGCCGGCGTCCGCCTGACCAGCGCGGCCGAGCAGTCCCGCATCCGCCAGATCGCCGAGGAGCGCTGCGCGCCGATCCCGTCGGAGGACCTGGACGTGCTGGGCTACCCGGCGTTCGTCGACGCCCTGACCAGGGGCGTCGCGGCGCACCACGCCGGGATGCTCCCGCTGTTCAAGGAGACCGTCGAGGAGCTGTTCAGCCAGGGTCTGGTCAAGGTGGTGTTCGCCACCGAGACCCTGGCGCTGGGCATCAACATGCCGGCGCGCAGCGTCGTGCTCGAGCGCCTGGTCAAGTGGGACGGCTCGCAGCACGTCGACGTCACGCCGGGGGAGTACACCCAGCTGACCGGGCGCGCCGGGCGGCGCGGTATCGACACCGAGGGCCACGGCGTGGTCGTCGAGCACCCCGCGCTCGACCCGGTGCACCTCGCGGGGCTCGCCTCCAAGCGGCTGTACCCGCTGCGGTCGAGCTTCCGGCCGACGTACAACATGGCGGTCAACCTGGTCGCGCAGGTCGGCCGGGACCGCGCCCGCGAGGTGCTCGAGACGTCGTTCGCGCAGTTCCAGGCCGACCGAGGCGTCGTCGGCCTCGCCCGGCAGGCCCAGGCGCACGCGGAGTCGATCGCGGGCTACGCCCGTGCCATGGAGTGCGACCTCGGCGACTTCGCCGAGTACGCCGGCCTCCGGCAGCAGATCCGCGAGCGCGAGCGGGACCTGCTGCGAGCCGGTGCGACCGCCCGCCGTGCGGAGGCGGTCCGGACGCTCGAGGGCCTGCGCCCCGGCGACCTGCTCCAGGTCCCGACCGGTCGCCGCAGCGGCTTCGCGGTCGTCGTGGACCCCGGCACGGACGGCGGCTTCGAGGGACCGCACCCCACGGTGCTCGGCACGGATCGGCAGGTGCGGCGCCTGACCGTCGCGGACGTCGGTCCGGGGGCGCGCACGGTGGGGCACCTGCACCTGCCGCGCGGCTTCAACGCACGGGTACCGGCGGCGCGGCGCGACCTGGCGGCGCGGTTGCGCTCGGCGCTGGAGGACCTGGGGCTCGACGACACCGGTGCCGCCCGCCGCGGCAGGCGGCACGGGCGTGGTCCCGACGAGGGCAGCGCGGCGGCGCAGGATGCCGAGCTCGCCGCGCTGCGGCGCCGGCTCCGGGCGCACCCGTGCCACCGCTGCCCGGACCGGGAGGAGCACGCCCGCTGGGCGGAACGCTGGCAGCGGGCGACCGCCGAGCACCGCTCGCTCGTCGCGCGGATCGAGGGTCGGACGGGCTCGATCGCCGTGGTGTTCGACCGGATCTGCGACGTGCTGGTGCGGCTGGGCTACGCAGCCCGCGGTGGTGACGAGCCCGGCAGCCTCGAGGTGACGGACGACGGCCGCTGGCTGCGCCGGCTGTACGCGGAGAACGACCTGCTGCTGGCCGAGTGCCTGCGCCGCGGCATCTGGGGCGAGCTCGAGGCACCCGGGTTGGCGGCACTGGTCTCCACCCTCGTCTACCGTTCCCGGCGCGACGACGGGGCCGAGCCGCACGTGCCGGGCGGACCGGGTGGCCGGCTGGGCCGGGCGCTCGACGCGACGGTCACCACCTGGTCGCAGCTGGAGGACCTGGAGCAGGAGCACGGGCTGTCCACCGTGCAGCCGCTCGACGCGGGCCTCGTCGAGCCGATCCACCGCTGGGCCGCCGGGCGCAGCCTCGACGCGGTGCTGCGCGGTGGCGAGCTCGCCGCCGGTGACTTCGTCCGGTGGTGCAAGCAGGTGATCGACGTGCTCGACCAGATCGCCCAGGCGGCACCCGAGCCCGCCCTGCGCCGGACCGCTGCGGCGGCGGTGAAGGCCGTCCGCCGCGGAGTGGTCGCGTACTCGTCGGTCTGAGGCGGCCCACGGCGCCGGCGACCATCCCGCGCAACTCCGGCGCACGGCGCTGACCTGCACGAGCGCGCGCGAATCGCGTGCCCTAGGGTTCGAGCGTGAGCTCAACCCTGTACCGCAACGGCGCGGTGCACGCGTCCTCCGACCCGTTCGCCGAAGCGATCCTCGTCGCGGACGGCACGGTGGCGTGGATCGGCTCGGACGACACCGCCGCCGGGCTCGTGGACCGTGCGGACGAGGTGGTCGACCTCGACGGGGCGCTGGTCGCGCCCGCGTTCGTCGACGCCCACGTCCACGTGCTCGAGACCGGTCTCGCCCTGGAGAGCGTCGACCTGTCGCCGGCCGGAGGGGTGCACAGCCTCGCCGACGCTCTCGACGCCGTCCGTCGGGCGGCGCAGGCGCGGCCCGACGCGATGCGGGACGAGCCACTGCTCGGCTTCGGCTGGGACGACACCGGCTGGCCCGAGCACCGGGCGCCCTCCGCCGCCGAGCTGGACGCGGCGGCCGGCGGCGTGCCGGTGTACCTGGCGCGGGTCGACGTGCACTCCGCCGCCGTGTCGTCCTCCCTCGCGAACCGGGCCGGCCTGGACCGGTTGCCCGGGTGGACGCCCGACGGCCTGGTCACGCTGGACGCGCACCACGCCGCGCGTGACGTCGCACGGGACGTCAGCGGCCCTCGGCGAACCGCGCTCTACCTGGCCGCGCTCCGCAAGGCGGCCGCCCGCGGGGTCGTCGCCGTGCACGAGATGTCCGCCCCGTCCGTCGACACGCGGGAGGGTCTGCTCGAGCTGCTGACGAGCACCGCGGACGAGCGGAGCGGACTGCCGCTCGTCGTGGGCTACCGCGCCGAGGCGTGCACCACCGTGGACGACGCACGTGCCCTCCTCGCAGCCCTTCCCGGGCTCACGGGCATCGGGGGCGACCTCAACGTCGACGGCTCGCTCGGCTCCCGCACCGCGGCGCTCCGCGCGCCCTAC
>NCKG01000099.1:0-7352 GCA_002279095.1 Cellulomonas sp. 14-74-6 | reverse complement strand
GGCGGATGCGTGCCGCTCTGAGGTGGACCCGGTCGGTCAGGGGTCAGCCGGCCGAGGTGCCGAACAGCGAGCCGAGCAGGTACGTGACTGCCGCAGCGCCGTACCCGATCGCCAGCTGCCGCAGCGCCCGCTTCACGGGTGAGGCGCCGGACAGCACGCCCACCACCGAGCCGGTGCCCAGCAGCGCGATGCCGACCAGTCCGGCCGACCACAGCACCGCCGTCAGGCCCGTGGCGCCCAGCAGGTACGGCATGACGGGGATCGCGGCACCGACGGAGAAGAAGCAGAAGCTCGCACCCGCGGCGCCCCAGGCGGTGCCGATGGTCTCGTGCTCGTCCGTCGGCGGTGCCGGGGTCTGGCCGGACACGGGCGGCACGTGGTCGTCGTCACCGGGGAGTGCGGTGGACGAGCGGAGCAGGGAGGCGTCGAGCGCCTGCTGCTCGCGGTAGCGGTCCAACGAGCCGAGCACCACGGCTGCCCGGTCGGCGGCCGCGGCCGCGTCCAGCCCACGCGCCCGGTACACCAGCGCGAGCTCGTTGGCATCGACGTCGAGCATCGGCAGCGCCTCCCCCGCGGCCGCCGCCGGCCGGGACGCCTCGAGCAGCTCGCGCTGGGAGCGGACCGAGACGTACTCCCCCGCACCCATCGACAGGGCGCCGGCCAGCAGACCCGTGAGGCCGCCGAGCAGCACCGTGCCGGCCGGCACCCCGCTCGCGCCGATACCGAGCACCAGCGCGAGGTTGCTGACCAGCCCGTCGTTGGCGCCGAACACGGCGGCCCGGAACCGACCGGAGATCGCGTTGCGGCCGCGGGTGGCCAGGCCGCGGATCACCTCGACGTGGATGCGCTCGTCCGCCGCCATCGTCGGCGTCGCGTCGGCGTCCGCGTCCGCCGCCCACCGCATCTCGGCGCGCTGCGCCAGAGCCAGGGTGAACACCGAGCCGAACCGCCGCGCCAGCAGACCGAGCGTGCGGGTCCGCCAGTCGCCCCGCTGCGGGCGGCCGACGTCGTCGCCGAGCAGCGTCAGCCAGTGGGCCTCGTGGCGCCGTTCCGCCTCCGCCAGCGCGAGCAGGATGTCGCGCTCCTCGCCGGTGCGGCGGGACGCCAGGTCGCGGTAGGCGGCGGCCTCGGCGCGCTCGTTGGCCAGGTTGCGGCGCCAACGACGGCGGTCGGCAGCGGTCGGCGGCGAGGCGGTGGGGGGCACGGCGGCAGGCACGGCGGGCTCCAGACGAGGGCGGCGGTGGTGACCCGTGGTGCGCACGACGACGAGGGCGGCGGCGTGCCCAGCGGGCGCTCGACCGTCAAGCCTACGGAGAAATTGCGGAGATCAGCGCCACGGCAGCATTTCCGCGCCGTTCTCGGAATTCCGACAATGGGAGTTCGGGGACTCGGAAAATGGCTCTTCGCCCACCACGTCCGCGATCAGCTGCTCGTAACCGGTGAAGCTGTCCTTCGCGTCCGCGTCGTACCAGACGTGCGCGTCGCGGTACTTCTCGTTGGGCTCGTCGTCCGCACCGGCCCACGTCCGCACCCGGCGATCGGCGGCGTCGCCGTCCCAGTCGCGGTCGCGGTCCGCCAGGGGCAGGTCCTGGAAGCCGGTCACCGCCATGGTCGTCTCCTCCCGTGCAGCGTCGGAGGAGGCCGGCCTCACCCCGGCACCGCCGCCGTGCCATAGGACCGACCTGCGCGTGGCGCCACCCGGCTCGCGTGGCCGACGAGAGTCAGCCGACCGCCCACGGCGCGGCCGGCACCTGCACGGCCTCGCCGGTACGGGCGGACTCCTCGATCGCCAGCCCCAGCAGGTGGTCCTGGCAGCCCTCGGCCAGCGGGTAGGGCGCCGGCCCGGTGCCGCGGACCCACTCCGCGGTCGCGGCGAGGAGGCCCGCCACCGCCAGGTCGTCGTCCGCCAGCCGGGCCCCCTCGAACGGGTTCCGCCACAGCACCTGCCCGTCCAGGCTGAGGTGCTCGGTGTCCCACCCGTCGAGGTTCTGCTCGATGCCCGACTGGCGCCGGACGATGGGCGACGTCAGGACGGTCCGCTCCTCGGCCCACCGCGTGACCTGGTCGTCGACGATCTCGCCGAGCGAGCCGCGCACCACGATCCGGTTGGCGCGCAGCGGGTTGTGCCACTGGTTGTCCGTGAAGTCGTACAGCCCGCTGCGGTTGTCGCCCAGGTCGACGGTGGCGAGCACGGTGCGGGCACCGACGGGCCACTCGGCGCCGGTCCAGCCGTTGCGGTTCCGCGGGTCCAGCAGCGGGGCGGTGAACGCCGACGCCCGGACGAGGGCCGGGCCCGGCGCCACCCCGAGCAGCCGCCTGACCAGGCCCATCGCATGGTACAGGTGGGTGGAGGACACCTGCACGCTGGTCGGTTCGCCGATCAGACCGGAGTCGACCACGGCCTCCCGGGCGGCGTGCGCCGGCATGAACACGCTGTGCTCGGCCACCTGGACCAGCTCGGTGGAACCGACGTGGTGCCACAGCTTCACCAGGCCGTCGGCGTCGGGCGCCGGCGGCGTCTCGGCCAGCACCGGGATCTCGCGGTCCACCAGCGCCCGGATCGTCACCGGCGTCACCGGCCACGGGGTGGCGACCACCACCACGTCCACGCCGTCGATCTCGTCGAGCGACCGCAGCGCCGGCACGCCCCACGTCCGCCGCACCCACTCGGCACGCTCGTCGGACCGGGTCACCACCCCGGTGCAGCGGAACCGGTCGGGCATCAGCCGGGCCATCCGGACGAAGAACTCGCCGCGCCAGCCGGAGCCGACCACCGCGTAGGCCAGGGGTGCAGTCATGGTGCGTCCTCGTCGTCGTCCCACCTGCGGCGCTGCCGCGCCACGGTCCCGACGCTACGCGGGAGCAACCGGCCGGAGCGGGTGGACTCCGCCCGGGGCGCGCGACCAGGCGGTCCGCCCGCTCGGCGCGCACACCGGCGCTTCACCCGGTATGAACCACTTCATGCGGATCCGCGACACCGGCGACCTGTGGTGGAAGAACGCCGTCATCTACTGCCTGGACGTCAAGACGTTCATGGACTGGAACGACGACGGCTACGGCGACCTGCCCGGCGCCGTGCAGCGCATCGACCATCTGGCGGACCTGGGCGTCACCTGCCTGTGGCTGATGCCGTTCTACCCGACCACCGACTACGACGACGGCTACGACATCACCGACTACTACGGCGTCGACCCCCGGCTCGGCGACGCCGGCGACTTCGTCGAGCTGGTGCGCACGGCCAAGGACCGCGGCATCCGCGTGATCGCCGACCTGGTGGTCAACCACACGTCGGACAAGCACCCGTGGTTCCAGGCCGCGCGCCGCAGCAAGGACAGCAGGTACCGGGACTTCTACGTGTGGCGGTCCGACGAGCCACCGGACACGCACAAGGAGGTCGTCTTCCCCGACAAGGAGAAGGGGATCTGGACGTACGACGAGGTGGCCGGTGAGTGGTACCGGCACCACTTCTACCACCAGCAGCCGGACCTCAACACGGCGAACCCGCAGGTCAGGGACGCGATCGCGAAGGTGATGGGCTACTGGGCGCAGCTGGGGCTGTCCGGGTTCCGCGTCGACGCGGTCCCCTTCTTCCTGGCCGACGTGGCGTCCAGGCCCGACGACGACGTCGACCGCCCGCACCAGTTCCTCACGGCGCTGCGCGCGTTCCTGTCCCGGCGGGTGGGCGACTCGATCCTGATGGGCGAGGTCAACCTGCCGTACGACCAGCAGAGCCTGTTCTTCGGCGACCACGACGACGAGGGCGTGGTCGAGGGCCGTGAGCTGGACCTGCAGTTCGACTTCATCGTGATGCAGAACCTGTACCTGTCCCTCGCCCGGCAGGACGCCCGCCCGCTGCGCACCGCGCTCGAGTCCCGGCCGGAGATCCCGAAGGACTCGCAGTGGGCGACGTTCGTGCGCAACCACGACGAGCTGACCCTCGACAAGCTGACCGACTCCGAGCGCCAGGAGGTGTTCGACGCCTTCGGCCCCGAGGAGGACATGCAGCTGTACGACCGCGGCCTGCGCCGCCGGCTGCCCCCGATGCTCGACGGCGACCCGCGCCGGGTGCGGATGGTGTACTCCCTGCTCTTCGCCCTGCCCGGCACACCCGTGCTGTTCTACGGCGAGGAGATCGGCATGGGCGAGAACCTGGCGGCCGAGGACCGCCGGGCCGTCCGCACCCCCATGCAGTGGACCTCCGGCAAGAACGGCGGGTTCAGCCGCGTGGCGCCGTCCCGGCTGGTGCGGCCGGGGACCGACGGACCGTTCGGGCCGGAGCACGTGAACGTCGCCGACCAGCGGCGTGACCCGGAGTCGCTGCTCTCGTTCGTCCAGACGCTGATCCGCCGGTACCGGGAGGCGCCGGAGCTGGGCTGGACGCAACGGGCGGAGATCCTCGACCAGCCGCACGACTCGGTGCTGGCGATGCGGTCCACCTGGGGCGACGCGTCGATGGTCAGCCTGCACAACCTCGGCAAGGAGGCCGTGGTGGTGCCCCTGGAGCTGCCGGACCTGCCGGAGGGCACCTGCCTGGTCGACCTGCTGTGCGAGGGGACGACGGAGGTCGACGAGAAGGGCCGGGTCGAGCTGCCACTGTCCGGCTACGGGTACCGGTGGCTGCGGATCGAGGAGCCGGGCTCGCGGCGGCTGCTGTAGCAGCGGGCCTCGATCGGGGCCGTGGGGAGTGGCTCGAGGGGCTGGTGAGGTCTGGTCCCGGATGCAGAAATCAGGGTGCCCCTCCGCGTGCGGCAGCGTTAACATCGGTTCCGCTCGAATCGATTCGGGTGCCCCCGCTCGTCTCCACCCCGACCTCCCTTCCCGCTGCTCGTAGAACGCCGCCCCCCTGTGCCCACTGCCCTGACCTCCGGTCGCCCGGCCCGCCTGATCATCGCCTTCACCGTCCCGCTGCTGATCGGCAACGTGTTCCAGCAGCTCTACGGCTTCGCCGACGCCTTCGTCGTCGGCCGTACCCTCGGTGTCGACGCGCTCGCGGCCGTCGGCTCCACCGGCGGGCTGCAGTTCCTGCTGCTGGGCTTCACGTGGGGCATGTCGTCGGGCTTCGCCATCCCCACCGCGCACGCCTTCGGGGCGCGCGACGAGCGCCGGGTGCGCCGCTCGGTCGCGGCCGGCGCCATCCTCACGGCGGCCGCCGCCGTGCTGCTGACCGCGGTGGCCACCACCATCACGCCGTGGCTGCTGGTGGTGATGCGCACGCCGCCGGAGATCCGGCACGACGCGACCGTCTTCATCGTCGTGACGTTCTGGGGAAGCACGGCGATGGTGGCGTTCAACTTCCTGTCGAACACCATCCGGGCGCTCGGTGACAGCCGGACGCCGCTCGTCTTCCTCGTCCTGTCGAGCGTGCTGAACGTGGTGCTCGTCTGGGCATTCGTCAGCGGCCTGCGGATGGGCGTCGCCGGCGCCGCGCTCGCCACGATCACCGCGCAGCTGACCTCGGTGCTGGCCTGCCTGTGGCTGGTCCGCGCGCGGATGCCGATCCTGCACCTGCACCGCGAGGACTTCCGGCTGACCCGCGCCGAGCTGCTCGAGCCGCTGCGGCTGGGGCTGCCGATGGGCTTCCAGATGTCGATCATCGCGCTCGGCACGCTGGTGCTGCAGTACGCGCTGAACCGTCTGGGCGCCCCGGCGGTCGCCGCGTTCACCGCCGCCGGACGGGTGGACGCCCTGGCCATCGCGCCCCTGCAGTCGTTCGGGCTGGCCATGGCCACGTTCGCTGCGCAGAACCACGGTGCGCGGCTGTACCACCGCATCCGGATGGGCGTCGCCCAGACGGCGCTGATGTCCGCCGGGTTCGCCGTGGCCGTCGGCGCGCTGAACATCCTCGCCGGGCCGTGGCTGGTTCGGCTGTTCGTCGGGCAAGGCCAGGAGAACGTGGTGCAGCTGGCGCAGGTGTACCTGGTGTCCAACGGCATCCCGTACGCGCTGCTCGGCCTGCTGTTCGTGCAGCGCGGCACCCTGCAGGGGCTGGGACGCACCGTGATCCCGACGACGGCGGGCGTGATGGAGCTGATCACCCGTGTGCTCGCCGCCCTGCTGCTCACCGGCCCGCTCGGCTTCCTCGGCGCCTCCCTCGCGGCGCCGCTCGCGTGGGTCGCCGCGCTCATCCCGCTGACGTGGGCGTACCAGCACGAGCGCCGTCGGCTGGTGGACCCGCGCACACCGCCACGGGACGACGCGCCGCTCGAGCGGGCGGCGGTCGACCCCGTCGTCCCGACGCCCCACCCGCCGGCCGTCCTCGAGGGCGCTTCGCCGGTCGCGTCCGACGAGGTGCTCGAGGCCGTGTCGGACGAGGCGCTGCTGCGCGAGCAGGCGCTGCCGCTGTAGGCCCGCAGGACGGTCGGCCCGGGCGACTCTCAGGCTCGTCGCGTACCGTGCACGGGTCGCGCCCGACCCGGGCGCCCCCTCCCAAACCCCACCGGAGCCTTCCTGTGCGTCGCACCACAGCCGTCCGGAGCGCCGTCGCCGCCGCGCTCGTCCTTACCATCGGCCTCGGCGGCCTGGCTGCGTGCAGCGGCAACAGCTCGGCGAAGTCCACCGCCAGCCCGTCGGCGACCAGCGCGCCGACCGCAGTCGCGACGGGCGCCGCCACGGCCAGCCCGGCGGACTTCGCCGCCGTCGACAAGATCACCGTCACCGGGGACGCGAACAGCAAGCCGACCATCACGCTGCCGTCCAAGCCGTTCAGCGTGAGCGGCCCGGTGGTCAAGCTGCTGTCGCCCGGCACGGGTGCCGCGCTGGCGGACGGCACGATCATCCAGTTCCGCAGCGTGGCGGTGCAGGGCTCGGACGGCACCGACGGTCAGAGCAGCTACGGCGCGGCGCCGGAGACCGTGGCGATCAGCAGCTCCGGCCTCAACGCCGACCTGTACAAGGCCCTGAGCACCTCGAAGGTCGGTGCTCGCGTGCTGATGGCCGTGCCGTCGACCAGCTCCGGCTCGACGATCGTCGGCGTCATCGACGTCATCGGCACCATCCCGGCGCGGGCCCAGGGCACTGCCGTGACCCCGCCGGCGGGCCTGCCGACGGTCACGCTCGACGACAAGGGCGCCCCGACGATCACGCCGGTGAAGACCGCCGCCCCGACCTCCCTCGTCGTGCAGCCGCTGATCCAGGGCAGCGGCGCGACCGTCGCCTCCGGCCAGTCGATCACCGTGCAGTACTCCGGCTGGCTGTGGGACGGCACGCCGTTCGACTCCTCCTGGACCAAGGGCTCCCCGCTGTCCGGCCTGACCATCGGCCAGAACCAGGTCATCAAGGGCTGGGACCAGGGGTTGATCGGCCAGAAGGTCGGCAGCCAGGTGCTGCTGATCATCCCGCCGGACCTCGGCTAC
>NCKG01000098.1:0-7551 GCA_002279095.1 Cellulomonas sp. 14-74-6 | reverse complement strand
GCCCGCCGGCGTCAGCCCGACCTTCACGGTGACCGTCAAGAACACCGGGGCGGCACCGTGCCTGGTCGACGCCGGCGACGCCTACCGCGAGGTGGTGATCACGTCCGGTGCGGACCGGGTGTGGTCGTCCAAGGACTGCGTGGCGGCCAACGCACCGCGGCGGACGCTGCTGCTGGCCGCGGGCCAGTCGGACACCACCCAGGTGCCGTGGAACCGGGCGCGGTCGGCGCCGGGATGCCCGGGTGGGCTGTCACGTCCGGGCACGGGCACGTACCAGGCGGCGGTGAACCTCGCGGGGGCGACCGGCGGGCCGGCGGTGTTCGTCCTGCACTGAGCCGGACCTGCACTGAGCCGGGACCTGCACGGGGCTGGTGCGGACGGTCGTCAGACGACCGGAGCGGGTCGGGCGCTAGACGTAGCGCTCGAGGATGCTGGACTCCGCCAGCCGGGACAGCCCCTCGCGGACCGAGCGGGCGCGCTGCTCCCCGACGCCGTCGACGGACATCAGGTCGTCCACGCCGGCGGCGAGCAGCTTCTGCAGACCGCCGAAGTGCGCGACGAGCCGGTCGACCACGGTGCTGGGCAGCCGGGGGACCCGCGACAGCAGGCGGTAGCCGCGGGGGCCGACCGCGCCGTCGAGCGTGTCGGTGCTGCCCGGCAGACCCAGCACCCGGGCGATGTGCGCCAGGTCCAGCAGCTCGGTGGACGTCAGGTCGGCCAGTGCGGCGAGCACCTGGTCGACGTCACGGCGTGAGGTGTCGACGTAGTCGCGGATCACCAGCGCCCGGTCGGCACCGGCACCGGCGATCAGCTCGTC
Source organism: Cellulomonas sp. 14-74-6 (assembly GCA_002279095.1). Lineage (GTDB taxonomy): Bacteria > Actinomycetota > Actinomycetes > Actinomycetales > Cellulomonadaceae > Cellulomonas. Next base: position 6,734 of record NCKG01000098.1, on the reverse strand, counting down.
GAGCTGGAGCGCCAGCAGGCGGCCGTCGGAGCCGAGCTCGACGACGTAGCCGTCGATCTCCTCGCTGATGCGGCGCACCATCTCCAGGCGCTGCACCACCGCGGACACGTCCCGCACGGTGACCAGGTCCTCGATCTCGAGTGCCGACAGGGTGCCGCTGACCTCGTCCAGCCGGGCCTTGTACCGCTCCAGCGTGGCCAGCGCCTGGTTGGCGCGGGACAGGATGGTGGTCGAGTCCTCGAGCTGGTGCCGGGCGTCGCCGACGTAGATCGCGATGATCCGCATGGAGGCGGACACCGAGATCACCGGCAGGCCGGTCTGCTTGGCCACGCGCTCGGCGGTGCGGTGGCGGGTGCCGGACTCGGACGTCTCGATGCTGGGGTCCGGCAGCAGCTGGACCGCAGCGCGGACGATGCGGTTGGTCGCCGGGTCCAGCACCACGGCGCCGTCCATCTTGCACAGCTCGCGCAGGCGGGTGGCGCTGAACTCGACGTCCAGCACGAACCCGCCGGAGCACAGGCGCTCCACGGCCTCGTCCATGCCGAGGACGATCAGCGCGCCGGTACGACCCCGGAGGATGCGCTCGAGCCCGTCGCGCAGGCCGCTGCCGGGCGCGACGGCGCTGAGGGTGGAGCGGAGCAGCTCCTCCTGGGACGGCGCAGGCACCAGGCGATGGTATAGGCGGATGCTGCGCGGAGCCTGGAGGGGTCCGCGGGTGTTCGGGTGAGATGGCACCGCCCGCGCGGCGGGCAGGTCGGCGTCGACCCGGAGCAGGTCAGCCGTGCTGGCCACCCCGCAGCCGAGTCACGCCGGCGGGGACACCGACACCCGCGGCGTCGACCGCCTGCGCCAGGTCGCCGGCGCCGATCACCTGCATGCCCTCCGGGACGACGAGGCCTTCGAGGCTGCCGGCCGGCACCACGGCCCGCCGGAAGCCGAGCCGAGCGGCCTCCGCGAGCCGCCGGTCCACGCCGGCCACCGTCCGGATCTCGCCCGCCAGACCGACCTCGCCCACCGCGACCAGCCCGCGCACCAGTGTCTCGTCCTCTCGTGCGCTGACGGTGGCGAGCGCCAGCGCCAGGTCGGCCGCCGGCTCGACCACCCGCGCGCCGCCGACGGTGGACACGTAGACGTCCTGGTCGGACAGGCGTGCGCCGAGCCGGCGCTGCAGCACCGCGAGCACCATCGACAGCCGGGCGGAGTCGACCCCGGACGTGGTCCGGCGCGGGTTCGGTGCGGCGCTGGGCGCCACCAGCGCCTGCACCTCGGTGGCCAGGGGGCGGCGGCCCTCGAGCGTCACGGTCAGGCAGGTGCCGGGCACGGGGTGCAGCGCCTGGGACACGAACAGACCGCTCGGGTCGGCCAGGCCGACGATGCCGCGCTCCGACAGGTCGAAGCAGCCGACCTCGTCCGTCGGGCCGTACCGGTTCTTGGTGGCGCGCAGCATCCGGAGGCGCGAGTGGCGGTCGCCCTCGAACTGGCAGACGACGTCCACCAGGTGCTCCAGCGTGCGCGGACCGGCCACCGACCCGTCCTTGGTGACGTGCCCGACGAGCACCACGGGGAGGTCGCGGCTCTTGGCGGTGGCGATCAGGGCCGCGGCGACCTCCCGGACCTGCGCGACACCGCCGGCCGTGCCGTCCACCAGCGCGGAGGCGACCGTCTGCACCGAGTCGAGCACCAGCAGGTCCGGGCCGACCTGCTCGACGTGGCCGAGGACGGTGGCGAGGTCCGTCTCGTCCGCGAGCAGCAGTCCTGGGTGCAGCGCTCCGATGCGGTCGGCGCGGAGCCGGACCTGGCCCGCGGACTCCTCGCCGGTGATGTACAGGACGGTGCGGCCGGCAGCGGCCGTGCGCGCCGCGACGTCGAGCAGCAGCGTCGACTTGCCGACGCCCGGCTCGCCGGCCAGCAGCACGACGGCGCCGGGCACCAGGCCGCCGCCCAGCACGCGGTCCAGCTCGGACACACCTGTGGGACGCGCCCGGGCCGCCTCGACGTCGATCTCGCCGATGGGCCGCGCGGGCGACCGCGTCGGCACCACCGCGGCCGTGCGGGGCGTGCCACCGCCCGGTCCGACGTCCTCGGACACCGATCCCCACGCCTGGCACTCGCCGCAGCGGCCGACCCACTTCGACGTGGTCCACCCGCACTCGACGCAGCGGAAGGCCGGGCGGCTGCGCTCGGCGCGAGCGGCGTCACCACGGGGGGTCGCCGGGCGGCGGACGGAGGTGCTGGTCACGGGTCGGACGGTAGCGGTGGGCACCGACACGGCCCGGGAGCACGGGCACGACGCGGCTGGCGCGTCGATAGGCTGCCGTCCGTCCGGCGCTCGGCCGGCGGTGCGGGGGTGGGACGGCATGAGCGAGACGGCACACCACAGCGGGTCGGGGACCGGCAGGCGTCCGGCCTGGCTGCTTCCGGTGGCGATCGCCGCCGCCGTGGTGGCGGTCGCCGGGATCGTGGTCGGCGTTGTGCTGTCGCAGCGCTCGGGCAAGAGCGGCGCGACGGGTTCGCCGGCCGCCGCCGCGACCGTGGTCCTCCCGTCGCCCACCCCGACCGTCAGCGCGGTCGCGCGGCAGGCGACCTCCGCCTTCGCCAAGGCGCTGCCGAGCAGCGTGCTGCAGTACGCGCTCGCGACCTCGGCGGCGGACACCGCGTGGCAGAGCGCCGGTGCCCTCGAGGCGTGGGACGAGACGTACACGGACGGCACCGCCCGGACGCTGAAGCTGCGCGCGGGTCAGTGGGAGACCGCCGACCAGGCGAAGGCGTTCGCGGCGACCTTGGTCGCAGCGGTGGCGACGCCCGCACCGACGGCCTCGGCCGTCGCGACCCCGTCGGCCGGCGCCAGCTCGACCGCCACCGCGGGGCTGCCGAGGTCGGGGGACGTCACAGCGGGTGGCGCGACGGTCGGCACCTACTCGGTGGTGGACTCCGGGGACGGCACCGCGACGGCGGTGTGGACCAACGGCCAGTCGGTGTTCATGCTGGTCGCGCCCGCGGCGGAGGCGTACGCCGCCTACACGGCGTTCCCGCTCTGAGCCGGACGGCCTCGCCGCTCGTCTGCACCGCGCTCGTCTGCACCGCGCTCGTGGACACCCCGCTCGTCGGTACGAGGTAGCGGCGCACGCGTCCGGCACCGTCGGCCAGCACGTCCTGGAGCACGCCCGCGCCGCGGCGGGGACGGGTCGACCCGATGGAGCTCGGTGCGGCCCCTCTCGTCGTGACCGCGCACCAGCGCGTGGCGGGGCCCGGTGGCCCGCTCGAGCTGGCCGGGGACTTCCTGCTCGAGCGGACCGCCGGGCCCGGTCTGCGTGCGCTGGCCTACCTGCCGCGCACCGAGGTGACGACGATGGTCGCGGCTCAGGCGCCCGTCGTCGACGTGGTCGAGGAGGAGCCGGAGGCCGGTGACGTCAGGTCGTAGACCGTCACCCCGTCGACCGTCTGGGCGGTGAAGCCCGACGCGACCCACGTGCTGATCTGGCTGGCGACGTCCGAGCCGCCGTTCGACCGGCCGAAGCCGCTGCCACCGATGTAGTAGTGGATCTGGCCGGCGGCGACCCACGCCTGGAACTGCGCGAGGGTCGGTGACGGGTCGGAGCCGTTGAAGCCGCCGATCGGCATCACGGACCGCTGCGTGGCCAGCTGGTAGCTCGCGGCGTTCTGCGAGCCGGTGGTCGCGGCGACCCAGCGGTACTGCGAGGCGTCGGCCTCGAGCATCGTCCTGAGGGTGGCGCTGACCGTCGTGCCGTTGAGCAGGCCGCCCATGCCGCCGGCGGCTCGGCCGGCGAAGCCCTGGGTCGGCGCGGTGCCTGTCCCGGTCGGCCCGGTGCCCGTCTGACCGCCGGGCAGCTGACCCGTCGTCCCGCCCGGTGCGCCGGCCGGCGGCTGACCCTGCGTGGCACCCGGGAACTGGCCGCCGCGGAACTGGCCGCGCGTGCCGCCGGGCCCGCCGCCGAAGCCGCTGCCGGCCACGGTCGGTCCGGCGCTCACGATGGAGCCGGAGTGCGCGGTGGACACCGTCTGCAGCGTGTACGCGGTGGGCCCGGCCAGCGAGGCGGCCAGGGCGACCGCGGCACCGACGCCGGTCATTCGCCGGCCGGCGCGGCCGCCGACCATGCCGGGACCGGCCAGCAGCAGCACGGCACCGATCACGGCGGTCGCCAGGATCGCGACACGCAGCCACGGCAGCCACGTCGACGAGCGACCGAGCAGCTGCCACGCCCAGGCGGCGGTGAGCAGCGTGGTGCCGGCCAGGACGGTGCGGGCTGCGATCGTCGTGCGCCGCCGCCACAGCAGGACCGAACCGATGCCGACCAGGGCCGCGACCGCCGGTGCGAGGGCGACCGTGTAGTAGGCGTGGAAGATGCCCGCCATGAACGAGAAGGTCAGGCCGGTGACCAGGAGCCACGCGAGCCACGCGCCGACCTGGGCGCGGGCCCCGCTGGTCCGCGGTGCGCGGCGCAGCAGCCACAGCGCGGCGACCGCGAGGACCAGCGCGGCCGGGACCAGCCAGGCGATCTGACCGCCGACCTCGGAGCCGAACATCCGCGTGATGCCCGTGGCGCCCCAGTTGCCGCCGGTGCTGGCACCGCCGCCACCGACCGAGCCGACCTCGCTGCCGGTGATCCGGCCCAGGCCGTTGTAGCCGAACGTCAGCTCCAGGAACGAGTCGGTCTGCGAGCCCCCGACGTAGGGGCGGGACGACGCCGGCCACAGCTCCACGAGCGCCACCCACCAGCCGGCGGAGAGCACCATCGCGGTGACCGCGAGCAGGCCGTCGCGGATCCGCTTGAGCAGCGGCACCGGACCGGCCCACAGGAAGACGGCCGCCAGGCCGGGCAGGACGAGGAACGCCTGCAGCTGCTTGGTGAGGAAGGCGAGGCCGACGAGCCCGCCCGCGAGGACCATCCACCGGGTGGTGCGGGGGCCGTCGACGGCGCGCAGGGTGGCCCACACCGAGGCGATCAGCAGCAGGACCAGCAGGGCGTCCGGGTTGTTGAACCGGAACATCAGGGCGGCGACGGGGGTCAGCGCCAGCACGGTGCCCGCGAGCAGGCCGGCCGTGGCGCCGAAGTGGCGGCGGACCGTGCGGTAGAGCAGCGCCACGCCGGCGACCCCCATCAGCGCCTGCGGCGCCAGGATCGACCACGACGACAGGCCGAAGATCCGCACGGACAGGCCCATCACCCACAGGGCGGCCGGGGGCTTGTCCACCGTGATGGAGCCGCCCGCGTCGGACGCCCCCCACAGGAACGCCGACCACGACCGGGAACCGGCCTGGGCGGCCGCCGAGTAGAAGGAGTTGGCGTAGCCCGAGGCCGCGAGGTTCCACAGGAACAGGGCTGCGGTGACCACGAGCAGGCCCACGAACGCGGGGGTGTCCCAGCGGTTCCGGGCGGGCAGGTCGGTGAGAGTCGCGAGCGGGCCGCGGCGGCCCGGGTTCGCTGCGGCCGGCGCGACGTCCGCGACCGGCAGGGCCGAGGCGGCGCCGGGGGGCTGGATGGGGGCGGTGGTGGTCATCGGAGGATCCCTTCCGTGACGGGCACGGGTGCGGAGGCCGGTGCGGCGAGCACGGCCGGTACGTGGGCGGGGGGCGCGGCGCGGAACACCCAGCCGCGCAGCAGGACGAAGCGCAGGACGGTGGCGACGAGGTTGGCGACCGTCAGCACGACGAGCTCGGCCGTCCTCCCGGCGCCCGGAACCAGGAGGTGCAGCCCCGTCAGCGAGCCGGCCGTCAGCGCCCAGGCCAGGGCGAACACGATCAGCCCCTGCCCCTGGTGCCGCACGGCGCGAGCCGGTCCGCGGACGCCGAACGTGAACGTCCGGTTCGCGGCCGTGTTCGCGACGGCGGTGATCAGCAGGGCCAGCACGTTGGCGGCCTGCGCCCCGAGCAGCGGCGCGAGCACCAGGTAGAGCAGCGCGTAGACCAGCGTCGAGCCGGCTCCGACGGCGGCGAACCTGACCAGCTGGCCCAGCAGGCGTCGATCGGGTCCCCCGGCGGCGGCGTCGGGCCGTGCGGTGCCGTCCCCCGCGAACGCCGCGTCGGAGGCCAGCGTGAGGTGCGCGCGGATCTCATCCAGAGGCAGCCGGCCGGACACCAGCTCGCGTGCGAGCCGGGTGATGCCGGCGAGGTCGCCGCGCGCCGTCGCGACCACGTCGACCCGGCTGTCGGGGTCGTCCACCCAGTCCACCGGGACCTCGTGGATGCGCAGTCCCGCCTTCTCCGCCACCACCAGCAGCTCGGTGTCGAAGAACCATCCGGTGTCGCCCACCAGCGGCAGCAGCCACCGGGCGGCGTCGGCGCGGATCGCCTTGAACCCGCACTGCGCATCGGAGAACCGGGCCGCCAGCGTGCCGTGCAGCAGCACGTTGTAGCAGCGGGAGATCATCTCGCGGCGGGGGCCGCGTAGCACCCGCGACGAGCGGGACAGGCGCGTGCCGATCGCCAGGTGCGAGTGGCCCGAGATCAGCGGGGCGACGAGCGGCAGCAGTGCCGACAGGTCGGTGGACAGGTCGACGTCCATGTAGGCGAGCACGGCGGCGTCCGAGGCGGTCCACGCGGTGCGCAGCGCGCGCCCGCGGCCCTTGGCCTCGAGGTGCAGCAGCCGCACACCCGGCAGCTCCTCGGCCAGCCGCAGCGCGATGGCCCACGTGCCGTCCGTCGAGGCGTTGTCCGCGATGGTCAGCCGCGCCGGGTAGGGGAAGTGCTCGTCGAGGTACCGCCGGGCGGCGCG
>NCKG01000097.1:0-7577 GCA_002279095.1 Cellulomonas sp. 14-74-6 | reverse complement strand
CCTCGCTGTACAGCGCCAGCTGGCCCTCCACCTCCCGGAGGTACGCCTTGGGCCAGATCCGCTCGCGGTTCCAGTCGTTGACGGTCAGTGCGACGGCGGGCCGGTTCTCCAGAGCGAGCATCCGGTGCCACCGGCCGCGCACCTGCAGGATCTCCTGGTGCTCGCCCAGCAGCAGGAACCAGAACCGGTTCCCGTCCCAGGTGCCGGTCAGGTCGCCGTCCTCGTCCACCACGAACTTGTAGCCGCGGCCGCGCAGGTAGTCCGCGACGCGCGCCCGGGCCAGCGGCGTCGGAGGCTCGTCGTCGGCCAGCCGTGACTTGGCGGGAGTCGGCAGGCCGCCAAGGGCCCGCTGCAGCCACCCGGGCCGGCTCACGGGGCGACCCCGGCCGGGTCGGGGTACCGCTCGTCCAGCGAGTCGAAGAACATGCTGCCGGTCGACAGACCGCAGAACAGCGTCTGGTGCAGCTGCGCGTCGGTCGCACCGTGCTCCAGGTCGACGGCGACCTCGCTGATCACGTGGACGCGGCCGTTGTCGCGGACCCGGACGTACGCCTTGGGCCAGATCCGGTCGGCGTTCCACTCGTTGCACAGGTCCAGCACCTCCTCGAGGCGCTCGATCGCCACCTCGCGGTGCCACTGCCCGCGGACCTGCAGGATCTCGGCCTGCTCCCCGAAGAGGAAGAAGTAGAACAGCCGGCCGCGCCACAGACCGCCGAGGTCACCGTCGTTGTCGACGAAGTAGGAGAAGCCGTTGTCGGACATCCAGGCGGCGATCCGCGCCGGTGTCACGGGGACCGGGAGCTCCTCGCCGGCCTCGGCGACGCCCAGCTCCCGAGCGAGCAGGGCCGCGACGTGGTCGTGCAGCTCGTCGTCCGACAGCGGTGGCCCGTCGTCCGGCTCCGGTGCCCGACGACGGCTCCGGCGGGCGACCCAGTCGCGCGCGCGGTCGGCGAAGGAGGCCATGCTTCGAGGGTACCCAGCACCCGGTACGGTCGACGCGTGCCGTCCGTCTCGCGCCCGGCCCTCGTCGTGGCCGTCGTCGGACCGACGGCCACCGGGAAGTCCGACCTCGGGATCGCTCTGGCGCTCGCGCTCGGTGGCGAGGTGGTCAACACCGACGCGATGCAGCTGTACCGGGGCATGGACATCGGCACGGCGAAGGTGCCGGTCGACGAGCGCCAGGGCGTGCCGCACCACCTTCTCGACGTGCTGGAACCGTCGCGGGACGCCTCGGTGGCGGACTACCAGCGATGGGCGCGCGCCGCGCTGGACGATCTCGCCGGCCGTGGCCGCCGCGCGGTCGCCGTCGGCGGTTCGGGCCTCTACGTCCGGGCCCTGCTCGACCGTCTGGAGTTCCCCGGGACGGACCCTGCGCTCCGGGCGCTGCTCGAGGCGCGTGTCGAGGCGGAGGGTTCCCGAGCGCTGCACGACGAGCTGCGCCGGCTCGACCCGACGGCGGCGGACGCCATCGGCCCGCGCAACGCGAGGCGCATCGTGCGCGCCCTCGAGGTGATCGGGGTGACGGGACGGCCCTACTCCGCAGCGCTGCCCGACCACGTCGACGAGGTGCCCTCCGTCCGGATCGGCCTGGACTGCGACCGGCCGACGCTCGACGCCCGCGTGGCGGCGCGCGTGCGACGGATGTGGGAGGAGGGCCTCGTCGACGAGGTCGACCGGCTCGTCTCCGACGGCCTCGGCCGGACCGCGGCTCGTGCGGTGGGCTACGCGCAGGTGATCGCGATGCGGACCGGTTCGCTCACGGAGCAGGAGGCGTTCGAGTCCACCGTGGCCGCGACGCGTCGGCTGGCGCGCAAGCAGATGGGTTGGTTCGGCCGCGACCCGCGTGTGCACTGGCTCGACGCGCAGGCGCCCGACCTGGTCGAACGAGTGCTCGACGTCGTCGCGCGGGCCGACGCCGGCACGCTCGGACCTCCGCCGGAGCGCCCCGACGGTCGCCGTAGTCTGGGCTCATGACGTCCGTTCCCGCCGCCCAGCGGCTGCACGTGGCCAAGGGGCACGGGACACGCAACGACTTCGTGCTGATCGACGACCGCGACGGGGGTCTCGACCTGACGCCCGCGCTCGTGCAGGCGCTGTGCGAGCGGCGTGCGGGCATCGGCGGCGACGGTGTGATCCGGCTCGTCGCCTCCCGCCGGTTGACCGAGGACGCGGCGACGCTGGCGGCGGACGCGGGTGCCGAGTGGTTCATGGACTACCGCAACGCGGACGGCTCCGTCGCCCAGATGTGCGGCAACGGTGTCCGGGTGCTGGCGGCGCTGGTGCGCAGCCTCGGGCTCTGGGACCCCCGCGACGGCGAGCTGGTGCTCGGGACGCGTGCCGGCGTGCGACGGGTCCGGGAGGTGCCCGTCCCGGCCGGGGTGGCGGACGAGCGCTGGTACGCGGTCGACATGGGCGTGTGGTCGCTGCCGGGTGGCGCCGCGGCCGTGCAGACGGGCGGCGACGCGACGGTCGACGTCCCGGGGCTGCCGGTGGCGCGACCGGCCCTCGGCGTGGACATGGGCAACCCGCACACCGTGGTCGTCGTCGCGGACGCCGACGAGCTGGACCGCGCCGACCTGACTCACGAGCCGACCGTTCGCCCCATCCCGACCGAGGGCACCAACACCGAGCTGGTGCTGCCCCTCGGGGAGCGCGCCACCGAGGACGGCGGGACGGTCGGCGTCGTCCGGATGCGCGTCTACGAGCGCGGTGTCGGCGAGACCGCCTCCTGCGGCACGGGGGCCTGCGCGGCCGCGCTCGCGGTGCGCACCTGGGCGGGCGACGGGGCGCCGGACCAGTGGCTGGTGCACGTGCCGGGGGGCACCTTGCGCGTCACGGCCCGGGCCGACGGGCACGTCGAGCTGGCCGGTCCTGCGGTGCTGGTCGCCGAGGCGACGGTCGACCTGGCGGCGCTGACCTCGTCCTGACGGGTCCGCGGCGGGTCAGCGGGCGACGGCGTCGCCCGACCGGGACGCCGCTGCGCGGAGCACCCGGAACCCCTTGGCGCTGCCGGACCGCTCCGTGCGGACGTCCGGCCCGAGCTCCTCCTGCAACCACCGCAGCAGCGGGTCGGCGCCGAGATGGCGGCCGACCACGAGCCAGGCCTCGCCGCCCGGTTCCAGGCGTGTGAGCCAGCGCCTGAGCAGCGCGTGGAGCTCGTCCTTGCCGACCCGCACGGGGGGGTTCGACCACACCGTGGCGAACCGCACGTCGGAGGGCACGGCCTCCGGTAGAGCCGCGGTGACGTTCTGCAGGCCGAGCGCCGCCGCGTTGCGCCGCACCAGGTCGAGCGCTCGCTCGTTGACGTCGACGGCCCACACGTGCGCCTCAGGGGACTGCAGCCCCAGCGTCAGGGCAAGAGGGCCCCAGCCGCAGCCCAGGTCGAGCAGGTCGCCGGAGGTGGGTGGCGTCGGCACCGAGCGCAGCAGCACCCGGGTACCCAGGTCGACGTGGTCGGGGGAGAAGACGCCCCCGGCGGTCTGGACCGCGACCGTCCTGCCCGCCAGCTCGACCTCGATGGTCCGGCGGTCGGCGGCCGAGGACGGACGGGCCGTGAAGTAGTGCTCCTGCTCGCCCACGCGCCGACCCTATCGGCGTCCGCCACGCCGCTCGGCCCACGGCGAAATGCCTCGCCGCTCCGCATCGCCCGTGCGACCCTGGGTGGACCGACCTGAGAGGAACCGCGTGAACGACCCCCGGACCACCACCCACGGGACGCCCGAACGGGCGCGCACCGCGCAGGAGGTGGCCGACGACGTGGTCGCACGCGTGCTCGCCCGGGCAGGCGCGTCGCTGCAGTCCTCCGCCGCGGAGCACACCACCTATGACGGCGACCAGCTGGACCTCGAGGAGCGCACCTCCCTGCGTCGGGTCGCCGGTCTGTCGACCGAGCTGCAGGACGTCACCGAGGTCGAGTACCGGCAGCTGCGGCTGGAGCGCGTCGTGCTCGTCGGCCTGTGGGGCGAAGGGACGGCCGAGGACGCCGAGAACTCGCTCCGCGAGCTCGCCGCGCTCGCCGAGACCGCTGGTTCGCAGGTGCTCGACGGGCTGCTGCAGCACCGCCGCACGCCGGACCCCGGTACGTACCTCGGCTCCGGCAAGGCGGCCGAGCTGGCGCGTCTCGTGGCGGCGGTCGGTGCGGACACCGTCGTGGTCGACGGCGATCTCGCTCCCTCGCAGCGGCGCTCCCTCGAGGACGTCGTCCGCGTCAAGGTCGTGGACCGGACGGCGCTGATCCTCGACATCTTCGCCCAGCACGCCAAGTCCCGGGAGGGCAAGGCGCAGGTCGAGCTGGCCCAGCTGGAGTACCTGCTGCCACGGCTGCGCGGCTGGGGCGAGTCGATGTCCCGGCAGGCCGGTGGTCAGGTGGGCGGCGCGGGGGCAGGCATGGGGTCGCGCGGCCCCGGTGAGACGAAGATCGAGCTCGACCGCCGTCGGATCCGCAACCGGATGGCGCGGCTGCGCCGGGAGATCGCGGCGATGCAGCCGTCGCGGCAGACGAAGCGTGCGTCCCGCAAGAGGAACGCGGTGCCGTCGGTGGCGATCGCGGGCTACACCAACGCCGGGAAGTCCTCGCTGCTCAACCGGCTCACCGGAGCAGGCGTCCTGGTGGAGAACGCGCTGTTCGCGACGCTGGACCCGACCGTGCGGCGGGCCGAGACGGCCGACGGGCGTGTCTACACGCTCGCGGACACCGTCGGCTTCGTGCGGTCGCTGCCGCACCAGCTGGTCGAGGCGTTCCGGTCGACCCTCGAGGAGGTGGCCGACGCGGACCTGATCCTGCACGTCGTGGACGCGTCGCACCCGGATCCCGAGGGTCAGATCGCCGCGGTGCGGCACGTGTTCGCCGACATCCCGGGGGCGATGGACGTTCCCGAGATCATCGTGCTCAACAAGGCCGACCTCGCGAGCCCCGAGGCGATCGCCCGCCTCCGCTCCCGCGAGGTGCACTCCGTGGTGGTCTCGGCGCACACCGGCGAGGGGATCGCCGAGTTGATGGAGCTGGTCGCGGACCAGCTGCCGCGCCCCGGTGTGCCGGTCGACGTCGTGGTGCCGTACTCGCGTGGAGACCTGGTCAGCCGGGTGCACGAGCACGGCGACATCGACGCGGAGGAGCACACTCCGGACGGCACGTGGTTGCGCGCCCGGGTCGACGCGACGCTCGCCGGTGAGCTGAACGCGGTGGCGGTCCGTCGCGCCTGATGCGGCCCGCCCACGCCGCGCCCGCGCCCGCTCGCGCTCGTCGCGGCCTCGGCACGGGTGGACGGGCGCCGCGACTACGCTGACGCGGTGCCAGACCCCGAGCCCGCCGTTGCGGAGCTGCTCGACCTGGCGGTGACGGCTCTCGGCGGGGCTCGCCGGGACGGTCAGCACGCGATGGCGGAGGCTGTCGCCCAGTCGGTGGACCGCGGGGAGCACCTGCTGGTCCAGGCGGGGACCGGCACGGGGAAGTCGCTCGGCTATCTCGTCCCGGCTGTCCGTCACGCGGTGCTGGCCGACGAGCGCGTGGTCGTGTCCACCGCCACCCTCGCGCTGCAGCGCCAGGTGGTCGCACGGGACCTGCCGCTGGTGGCCGACGCGCTGGCGGACCGGCTGCCCCGCAGACCGACGACGGCGCTGCTCAAGGGCTGGCACAACTACCTCTGCGTGCACAAGGTGGCCGGGGGATACCCGGAGGACGACACCGCCGTCCTGTTCGATCTCGGCGAGCGTCGAGGTGCGGCCGACCACCCGGCGCCCGACGCCGAGGCGGGTCGCGAGAGCCTCGGTGAGCAGGTGGTCCGGCTGCGGGAGTGGGCACAGGAGACGGACAGCGGAGACCGGGACGACCTCGTGCCGGGCGTGAGCGACCGGGCGTGGCGGCAGGTGTCCGTCACATCGCTGGAGTGCCTGGGCTCCACGTGCCCGATGGTCGACGAGTGCTTCCCGGAGCGCGCCCGCGCCGCGGCACGGGCGGCCGACGTCGTGGTGACCAACCACGCGATGCTGGGGATCGCGGCGTCGGGGTCGCCCAACGTGCTGCCGGAGCACCAGGTGCTGATCATCGACGAGGCGCACGAGCTGACCGACCGGGTGACGGCACAGGCGACCGACGAGCTGTCGTCGGCGACCGTGGAGCACGCCGCCCGGCTCGCCCGTCGTCATGGCGGCGTCCCGACGACCGACCTGGACGCCGCCGGCCGCGCGCTCGCCGCCACGCTGGTCGAGCTGCCGGAGACCCGGTTCGCCGACGGCCTGCCGCCGACCGTGCGCGACGTGGTCGGCTCCGTGCGGGACGCCGCCCGAGCCCTGCTCAGCGTGCTGAAGCCGGACCCGAGCCGCACGGCGACGGCCGGCGGCCCGGACGGCGGCGTGAAGATGGCCAGCACCGCGATGCTGTCCCTCTTCGAGGTCGCCGAGCGGATGACGGCCGACCCGCAGGACGCCCGCCGGCAGGTGCTGTGGTGCAGCCGTTCCGAGGACCGTCGCGGCGGCACCCTGACGCGGCTGCTCGTCGCCCCGCTCGCCGTGCACGGACTGATCCGCACCAACCTGCTGGCGGGTCGCTCGGCCGTCCTGACGTCGGCGACCCTGACGCTCGGCGGCTCGTTCGAGCCGGTCGCCCGGTCGATGGGCCTCACCGGCCCGCCCGAGGCAACGGCCCAGCCCGCCGCCGAGACCGGCGTCGCCCCGGAGCGGCCGTCGAACGGGGACGAGGCCACGCAGCCGTGGCGGGGCCTCGACGTCGGGAGCCCGTTCGACTACGGCAAGCAGGGGATCTGCTACGTGGCGCGGCACCTGCCGCCACCCGGTCGGGAGCCCGCCACAGCGGCTCAGCTGGACGAGATCGAGGCGTTGGTGCGCGCCGCCGGCGGTCGCACGCTCGGCCTGTTCTCGTCCCGCCGGGCAGCACAGGCGGCCGCCGAGGCGATGCGGCAGCGGCTCGACGTCCGGGTGCTGCTGCAGGGCGACGACCAGCTGCCCACGTTGGTCGCGCAGTTCACGGCCGACGAGTCGACGTGCCGGGCGCCACCTGCCGGCTGGTGATCATCGACCGCATCCCGTTCCCGAGGCCGGACGACCCCCTGATGGCGGCTCGCACGGAGGCCGTCGCGGCGGCCGGGGGCAACGGGTTCATGGCGGTGTCGGCGACGCACGCGGGCCTGCTGCTCGCGCAGGGTGCGGGTCGGCTGATCCGGACGGTCGACGACCGGGGTGTGGTGGCGGTCCTGGACCCTCGTCTGGCGACCGCTCGGTACGGCACGTTCCTGACCAGGAGCATGCCGCCGTTCTGGACGACGACCCGGCGTGACGTCGCTCTCGCCGCACTGCAACGGCTGGCGGCGGCCGACTAGCCTTCCGAGTGCCGGGGTGATCCGGTCAGGGCGTGACCAACGCCCTGCTGCCGCCGCCAGGTCGCGGCGCACCGCGAGGAGGAGCCGTGAGCGAGAGCGACGACATCGACGAGGGTGGTCTGCACGGGACCGTCTTCTCCCCCCGCAGGGCCTCGAAGCTGGCGATCGTCGGTGCTGGCGCCGTGGGGTCGACCATGGCCTACGCCGCGCTGATGAGGGGTTCGGCGCGCACCGTGGCGCTGT
>NCKG01000096.1:0-7586 GCA_002279095.1 Cellulomonas sp. 14-74-6 | reverse complement strand
GTGCGAGGCCGAACGCCAGCAGCCCGACGAGGGACACGAGCCCCGAGGTCCGCAGCACGGCCACCCGGCCGAACCGGTCGATCAACCGCGTGCCGAGCAGCCGGACCACGGTCATCGCGGCGACGAACAGGCCGAGCACCACGCCGCCCATCGACTCCGGCGTGCGGAAGCCGTCCACCACGGCCAGGGACAGCCACGTGTTCGCCGAGCCCTCGGACAACGAGGCCGCCAGCACCACCACCCCGATCAGCACGGTGCGCCGCTCCGTCCACGCCGAGAGCGCGGACCGCAGGCGTCCACCGCTCGTCGCTGCGACCGGACGCAGCGCCGCGGCCAGCTCGTCGGCCGCGGGGTCGAGCACGACGCCACGCACGGACGCCAGCCGCCAGACCACCGCCACGGCGGCGACCGCCGTCAGCTGCGCCGTCACGGAGATGCCGAGCCGCGAGGCGAGCGCGCCGCCCGCCGAACCCGCGACGGCACCCACCGAGAAGCCGGCGTGGAAGTGCGGGATCACGGTGCGGCCGATGGCCCGCTCGATGCGGGCCGACTCGAGGTTGAACACCATGTTGGCGAGCGACACCCCGACGCCGTTGAGGAAGATCCCCACCGCGAGCACGGCCGCCGAACCGGCGCCGGGGCCGATGCCCATCAGCGCGTAGCCCGCGCCGAGCACCCCGGTGGACAGCACCAGCGACCGTCTGCTGCCGATGCGCTGCACCAGCACGCCGGACGCCAGGACGGTCAGCAGGGCTCCGACGGATCCGACCAGCAGCAGCGCACCGAGCGTGGCGGTGGACAGGTGCAGCTGGTCACGGACCGCCGGGATGCGCGCCAGCCAGCCGGACGTCATCAGGCCCATCAGCACGTAGCAGCCGATCAGCAGCAGGCGCGCTCGGGGCACGGGGCCGGTCCCGGACCGGCGGGCGAGCAGCACAGCGAGGACTCCAGGTGACGACGACGAGGGACGGGTCCGGCGCCGCGAGTGATCGAATCGATTCGACCGGAAGGGACGGAGGTTGTCGAATCGATTTGAGGACGGGGGCCATTTTGGCCGGTACGCTGACCGACGTCAACCACGTGGCCGCCTCGGCAACCACGAGCCGCGGTCCACCAGCGGCTTCATCGGCCCGGCCGACCGCCGCCCCCGCAGGCGACCGACGAGAAGGAGAGCGCCCTGTCCGCCCAGCGCCCCACGCTCGCCGACGTCGCGGCCTCCGCCGGGGTCTCGGTGTCCACCGCCTCGTTGGCGTTCTCCGGTGCCGGCCCGATCGCGGCAGCCACCCGGCAGCGCGTGCTCGACGCCGCGCAGGCGCTCGGCTACGCCGGTCCGAACCCCCTCGGCCGGCAGCTGCGCCGCGGACGCTCCGGGATCGTCGGGGTGATCGTCGGCGACGCGCTGCGTCGCGCGTTCCGGGACCCCGTGTCCATCCAGGTGCTCGACGGCATCACCAGCACCCTCGGCCCGATGGGGCTGGGCGTCCTGCTGATCGCCGGTCCGCACGACCCGACGGACCCGCCGGTTGACCCGCTGGTGGAGCTCGCGGCGATGGACGTCGCGGTGATGATGTGGGGCGGCACGACGGACGACCCGGTCCTGAGCGCGCTGCGCCGCCGCGGCATCCCGACCGTGCTCGTCGAGGGCAGCCGCCATCCCGACATCTCCGTGATCGGCATCGCGGACCGTGCCGGCATCGCGGACGTCACGCGCCAGCTGCTGGGCCTCGGCCACACGTGCATCGCCACGGTGACCCTGCCGTTCACCAACGACCGCTCCGAGGGGCTGGTCGACGCCGCCCGGCTCGACGCCCTGGAGTGGGAGCTGACCCGCCGTCGGCTCGACGGCGTCTTCGACGCGGGTGTCCAGCCCGTCGCCATCTGGGAGACGCCCGCCTCGCTGGTCGAGCACGGCGCCAGCGCGGCGCGGGCGCTGCTGGCCGGCCCGGACCGGCCGACCGCCGTCGTGTGCCAGTCCGACCTGCTCGCGGCCGGTGTCGTGCTGGGCGCCCGTGAGCTCGGCCTGCAGGTGCCGCAGGACGTCTCCGTCGTCGGGTTCGACGGGCTGGACCTGCCCTGGTTCAAGCCCGACGTGCTGACCTCCGTCGCACAGCCGCTCGCCGAGAAGGGCCGGGCCGTCGGGCGAGAGGTCGCGAGGCTGCTCGAGGGCGAGCCGCCGCAGTCGCTGGACCTGCCGGTCGAGCTGGTGTGGGGCACCACGGCGGGACCCGCACCGACGGTCTGAGGGGGCTCAGCCCAGCCGCACCAGCACCTGCGCCTTGCCGAGCACCCGGGTGCCCAGGGCGCTGACCTGCAGGTCGATGCGCGCCGTCCCGGCCTCCGCATCGAGGGCACCCACCGTCGCGACCACCTCGACCTCGGCCTCGCCGGGATCCGGCACCGGGATCGGGCGGGTGAAGCGCACCTGGTAGTCGAGCACCGCACCGGGGTCGCCGAGCCAGTCGACGACGACGCCGACCGCGGACCCCATGGTCCACATGCCGTGCGCGATCACGCCGGGCAGACCCACCGAGGCGGCGAACCGCTCGTTCCAGTGGATCGGGTTGAAGTCACCGCTCGCACCGGCGTACCGGACCAGCCGGGACCGGTCGACGGTCCGCGTGCCGCGGGCGACCTCCTGGCCGACCGCGAGGTCGGCGAGCACCGGCAGCGCCATCAGCCCTCCTCCGGCCGCACCGCGAGCGTGGAGACGACCGTCGCGACGGCCTCGCCGTCCTCGGCTGCGATCTCCGCCCGCGTGGTCACCATCGCCAGCCCGGCGCGCTCGGTGATCGAGTCGACGTGCAGCGTGGTCACCAGCCGGTCGCCCGCGTGGATCGGCCGGTGGTGGGTGAAGCGCTCGTCGGCATGCACCACGCGGCTGAAGTCCACGCCGGCCGCAGCGTCCCGGACGTACTGGGCCTCGGCCCGCTGGGCGATCACCACGGCGAACGTCGGCGGAGCCACCACGTCGGGGTGGCCCAACGCCTGCGCCGCCGCCGGGTCGGTGTACGCCGGGTGGTCGGCCCCAACCGCCTCGGCGAACTCCGCGAGCTTCTCCCGGCCCACCTCGTACACCGGACCGGCCGGGTACACCCGGCCGGCGTACGACGCGTCGACGGGCACGAAGGTCAGCGGGTCTCGCGGTGGACGGTGTGCCGACCGTCGCGCGGGCAGTACTTCTTCAGCTCGAGCCGGTCGGGGTCGTTCCGACGGTTCTTCTTGGTGATGTAGTTGCGCTCCTTGCACTCCGTGCAGGCGAGCGTGATCTTCGGACGGATGTCCTGGGCCTTGCTGGCCATGGTGCTGCCACCCTCTCGCGTGGTTACCCGACGCACGACGAGCGGCCGGGAAGCTGACAGCGGCGGGGTACCCGCACGCTGGACCCGTCAATGTTACGGCATGGCAGGCCCCTCGGCCGACGTCCTGCCTCGGTGACGGCGTCCGACGTGGCCCGCTCCGCGGTGCCGAGAGCGCGTCCGACGCCGTCGGGCGCCCGTCGGGAGAAGATGTCGCCGATGCTCCTCGACCTCGTGCTCGCGCTGATCCTCCTCGCCACGCTGCTGGGGGGCTTCGGCCGCGGCCTGCTGGCCACGCTCGGCGGGCTGCTCGGCCTGGTCGCCGGCGGCGCCGCCGCGTACTGGGTGGTCCCGCTGGTCAACGACTGGGCGCCGGCCCGCTGGCGGGCCGCGCTCGTCGTCCTGACCGCCGTCCTGCTGCCGCTGCTCGGGTCGTCGGTCGGCGCGCGCATCGGGCACGCGTTGCGCCGAGGGGTCGACCGGACGCGGCTCGCGGTGGTCGACCGGCTGCTCGGCGCGGTCGCCAGCGTCGTCGTGATGGCGCTGGCGATGGCGTTCGTCGGGTCGGCGATCGCCGCGACCGGCGTCCCGGTGCTGGCACCGGCGATCGCCTCGTCGTCGGTGCTCCGCACGATCGACCGCCTGACGCCCGCACCGGTGACCCGCACCATGGCGCAGCTGCGCGGCGCCGTGCTGCGCTCCGGTCTGCCGCAGCTCGGCGACCTGCTGGGGCCGCAGCCGTCGCCCACGGTGCCGTCGGTCGACCTGTCCACCGCCCCGCTCGCACAGGCATCCAAGGCCGTGGCGCGCATCCAGGGCAGCGCGTACGCCTGCGGCATCAGCTCCAGCGGCTCCGGGTTCGTCGTGGCCACGGACCGGCTGGTGACCAACGCGCACGTCGTCGCCGGCGTGGACAAGCCCGTGGTGGAGCTGCCCGGGCAGCGCGCGAAGGTGGGGCGCGTGGTCTACCTCGACCCGGTGAACGACCTGGCGGTGATCGCGGTCGACCACCTGGGCGTCGCGCCGCTGCCCATCGTTCCGACGCTCGCTCGCGACGCCGTCGCGGTGGTGCAGGGCTACCCCTACGGCGGCCCGTTGACGTCCGGCGGCGCCCGCGTGCTGGCCGTGAGCACCGCCAAGGTGCCGGATATCCACGGGCAGGGCGACTCCGAGCGGGAGATCTACGCGCTGGCGGCGGTGGTCCGGCCCGGCAACTCCGGCGGACCGCTGCTGACCACCGACGGGAAGGTGGCGGGCATCGTGTTCGCCCGCTCCGACTCCAACCCGGACCTGGCGTACGCGATGACCCCCGCGGAGCTGCTGCCCGTCGTGGCACGCGCCCCGGGCCTCAGCGCGACGGTTCCCTCGGGTGCCTGCACCACCGGCTGACTTGGACCATCGGTTGAGCAGGCCGATGCACGACGGCGGGAAGCCGCGACGGGATGGAGCGCCCGGCACGGCACGGTGGGCGTGTGGCACCGCGTCGGCGGCCTCGACGCGGGCGCCGACCACGTGTGCCTCCAGGTGGTGCCGGCCGTCGGCGACGTGCTAACGGCGTTGCGGGCGATCGCGGAGCGCCTCGGGCTCTGACCCGGAGAGACGACAAGGGCCCGGGTTCCGAGGAAACTCCGGGCCTGCCGTGCTGTGCTGTAGCGGGAGCGGGACTCGAACCCGCGACACCACGATTATGAGCCGTGTGCTCTAACCACCTGAGCTACCCCGCCGCGCCGGTGGTGCGGCCAGCCGCCGAGGCGACTTGACCGGCAACACACCAGAGAGCCCCGAAAGGGAATCGAACCCTTGACCTTCTCCTTACCATGGAGACGCTCTGCCGACTGAGCTATCGGGGCGGCGCGGATCAGAGTACACGGCGGGCCGGGGGCGGCGAAATCGCGGGTGGGCCCGGCGCGCGCCGTGCGACGCAGCCCGGTCGGACCTGGGTCTGACGCCCACCGCAGCGGCGGGGCGTACCCGTCCGGCCGCGTCCGACGAGCGAGCTCCGACATGCAGACGGGGCGCCCTCTCCGCGGAGAAGACGCCCCGTCCGTGCGTGGCGGGTGAGGGATTCGAACCCCCGTAGGCGTTGCCAGCTGATTTACAGTCAGCCCCCTTTGGCCACTCGGGTAACCCGCCTCGGCCAACCCGTCCCCGACGCCCACCCTGATCCCGAAGGACCGTCCGGGAGAGCCGACGCGAACGCGCGGATGGAAGGATAGCAACTCGCGAGGGCCACCCGTGCCAGGGGTGGACGACGACGGCGCCCCGGTGGCGCGAGGGAGGCACAGGCATGGCGAGCGAGTCGTCGTTCGACGTGGTGAGCAAGGTCGACCGGCAGGAGGTCGACAACGCGCTCAACCAGGCGGCGAAGGAGATCGCCCAGCGCTACGACTTCAAGGGCGTCGGCGCCTCGATCGCCTGGAGCGGCGAGACCATCGTGCTGGTCGCCAACTCGGCCGACCGGGTCCGGGCGGTGCTCGACGTCTTCGAGACCAAGCTGATCAAGCGGGGCATCTCGTTGAAGTCGCTGGACCTCGGCGACGGCGAGCCGAAGCCGTCCGGCAAGGAGTACCGCCTGGTCACCTCGATCAAGGAGGGCCTGTCCTCCGAGGTCGCCAAGCAGCTGGCCAAGCTGGTGCGCGACGAGGGACCCAAGGGCGTCAAGACGCAGATCCAGGGCGACGAGCTGCGCGTCTCGGCCAAGAGCCGGGACGACCTCCAGGCGACGATCGCCCTGCTCAAGGGCGCGGACGTGGACGCCGCCCTGCAGTTCGTCAACTACCGCTGAGCCCGCGGGGCTCTCCCGTCAGGCCGGCGGCAGGCCGCCTGCGGTCCGGGCGGCGGCCTCGATGCGGCCGCAGTACTCCGCCCACTCCTGCGGCGTGCGCCCGGGGATGTTCGGGTCGTCCGGCTTCATGCCGACGCGTCCGTCGAGCGTCTCCCGCAGGATGTCCGCCTGGCCGGCGTGCCGGGAGGTGTCGACGATCACGTGCACCGCGATCCGGTGCAGGGTCACCTCCTGGTGCCCGGGCCGCCACCACGGCACCACGCCGGGGGTGTCCAGCGGCAGCTCGGCGAGGGTCGCGTCCGCCTGCCGCGCGGAGTACCGGTGCAGCTCGAGGATCGCGTCCCTGGGCTCGTCGGCCTGCGCCCACATGTCATCGTCCGGGTTGCCGCCCTCGCGCTCGTACGGCGCCACGCGCCCCGGCGGCCGGCCGAACACGGTGGTGAAGTACCCCAGCTGGATCCATGCGACGTGCTTGACGAGCCCGAGCAGGTTGGTGCCGGTCGGCGTCAGGGGACGCCGGACCGCGTACTCGTCGAGCCCGTCGAGCTTCCCCGCCAGGCTGGTGCGCTGCTCGTCCAGGTAGTGCCGCAGGCCGTCCTTGAGGTCCATGGGCGGCAGTCTGCCGGTGCGGTCCGACACCCGCGCCCCGGCCGTCTCCCGGCGCCGGCCCTGGCCTCGGCGTGCGCGCCGGCTCAGTACCGGGTGATCGGCCCCTGGTTGCCCGCCATCGCCTCGAGCCGGGCGATCCGCTCGGCCATTGGCGGGTGGGTGGCGAACATCTTCGCCACGCCGGCGCCGCGGAACGGGTTGGCGATCATCAGGTGCGAGACGTCCACCAGCTTCTGGTCCTGCGGCAGCGGGCGCGCGGCGGTGCCGAGCTCCAGCTTGCGCAGGGCCGACGCCAGCGCCAGCGGGTCGCCGGTGAGCGACGAGCCGTCCTCGTCCGCGTCGAACTCGCGGGTCCGGCTGATCGCCAGCTGGATCATCATGGCGGCCAGGGGTGCCAGCAGCACCATCACCAGCCCCGCGATCGGGTTGCCACCGCGGTCACGGTCGGAGCCACCGCCGAAGAAGAGGGCGAACTGCGCCAGGGACGTGATGACGCCGGCCACCGCCGCGGCGATCGACGAGGTGAGGATGTCCCGGTTGTAGACGTGCATCAGCTCGTGCCCCAGGACACCGCGCAGCTCGCGCTCGTCGAGCATCCCGAGGATGCCCTCGGTGCAGACGACGGCCGCATGTGCCGGGTCGCGGCCGGTGGCGAAGGCGTTGGGCGACGACGTCGGCGACACGTACAGCCGCGGCATCGGCTGACGGGCCTTGGTCGACAGCTCGCGCACGATGCGGTACATGCCCGGCTGCTCGAGCTCGCTGACCGGGCGCGCCCGCATCGCGCGGATGGCGATCTTGTCCGACGCCCAGTAGCTGTAGGCGGTGCTGATCAGGCCGATCGCGGTGAACAGCAGGAGGAAGCGCGGCGTGCCGCGGCCCAGCAGCCAGCCGAT
>NCKG01000095.1:0-7738 GCA_002279095.1 Cellulomonas sp. 14-74-6 | reverse complement strand
GTGCGCACCTGCAGCGCGCCGGGCTCCGTCGCGCCCGGACGCGATCGGGTGGTGCCGACGGGAGCAGGCTGGCCCGGCCGCTCCGGTGCCCGGTTGGGTGGGAACACCCGCGCCGACCTGGGGATATGCCCGCTCGGATGCCCGGTTCGCTGTCAATTTGATGTGGTGATCGCGCCGGTTGAGTCCGAATGTGCTTGACATCTGTCCGACTCGACACCATGCTCTGACGTCGCGGGCACTGCCGCCCGCTCGAGTCGACGGAGACCGATGTACGCACCGGAACGGCACCAGCAGATCCTGACCCGCGCGCGGGCCGAGGGTCGCGTGGACGTCGCCACCCTTGCGCTCGATCTCGACGTCACCCCCGAGACCGTCCGCCGCGACCTCACCGCGATCGAGCGGCTGGGCCTGCTGCGTCGGGTGCACGGTGGCGCGGTCGCCGTGGAGCGCCTGGGCTTCGAGCCCGGCCTCGCCGACCGGGAACGCGTGATGTCCGCCCAGAAGGAGCGGATCGCCAAGGCCGCCCTGGACGAGCTACCGGATGGCGGCGCGATCATCCTCGACGCCGGCACCACCACCATCCGGCTGGCCGCGATGCTGCCGACCGACCGGGACCTGACGGTGGTGACCCACGGGCTGCCGATCGTCACGGTGCTGGCCGGACGGCCCAACATCACGGTGCACCTGGTGGGCGGAACCGTCCGCGGCCGCACGCTCGCCGCGGTCGGCTCGTGGGCCCTGGCGGCCCTCACCCAGATCCACGCCGACGTCGTGTTCCTCGGCACCAACGGCGTGACCGTGGAGCGGGGCCTGACCACGCCTGACCTGGCCGAGGCGCAGGTCAAGCGTGCGCTGGTGGCCGCCGGCCGCCGTGTCGTGGTCCTCGCGGACCACACCAAGCTCGGCGTCTCCGACTTCGCCCTGGTCGCTCCGCTGTCCGCGGTGGACGTGCTCGTCACGGACACCGACGCGGCACCCGAGCTCGTGGACGAGATCGAGGCAGCCGGACCTCGGGTGGTGCGCGCATGAACGCGTCACCCGTCCGCCCGCACCCCGCCCGGAGCGTGGGCACCACGAACGAAGGAGAACGATGAAGGTCTTCCGCTTCTACGCCCCGGGCGACGTGCGCATCGAGGAGTCCCCGGAGCCGCAGGTCTCGGCGGGCGAGGTGAAGATCCGCGTGCGCGCCTGCTCCATGTGCGGCACGGACGTGAAGATCGCCTCCGCGGGCCACCAGCGCATGCAGCCGCCGCGGGTGATGGGCCACGAGATCGCCGGCGAGGTCGTCGAGGTCGGCGAGGGCGTGACCGGGTGGGCCGCCGGTGACCGCGTGCAGGTGATCGCGGCCATCCCGTGCGGGAAGTGCGAGTTCTGCACCGCCGGCCTGATGACCATCTGCCCCAACCAGCTGTCGATGGGCTACGACTTCGACGGCGGGTTCGCGCCGTACATGATCGTGCCGCCGCAGGTGCTGGCGGTGGACGGTCTCAACCGCATCCCCGACGGCGTCTCGTTCGCCGAGGCGTCGGTCAGCGAGCCGTTCGCGTGCGCGATCAACGCGCAGGAGCTCGCGGACACGCACGAGGGCGACGTGGTCGTCGTCGTCGGGTCGGGTCCCATCGGCTGCCTGCACGTGCGGCTGGCCCGGGCCCGCGGCGCGGCGAAGGTGTTCCTCGTCGAGCTCAGCCGGGAGCGCCTCGACCTCGCCGCCGAGATCGTCAAGCCCGACGCCGCGATCTGCTCCGCCGAGGTCGACCCCGTCCAGGCCGTCCTCGACCTGACCGACGGCAAGGGCGCGAGCCTCGTCATCACGGCCGCCGCGTCCGGTGCGGCGCAGGAGCAGGGCCTGCGCATGCTGGCCCCGCGCGGCCGGATCAGCCTGTTCGGCGGCCTGCCCAAGGACAAGCCGACGATCACCCTGGACTCCAACCTCGTGCACTACCGCGAGCTGACGATCTGGGGCGCCAACGGGTCGAGCCCTGCGCACAACAAGCAGGCCCTCGCCCACATCGCCGACGGCAGCGTGCCGGTGGCGGACCTCATCACCCACCGGCTGCCGCTGGACCAGATCCGCGACGGCCTCGACGTCGTCCGGAACGGGACGGGCATCAAGGTCACGATCGAGCCGTGAGGCCGTGACCGCCGGGCGGTCGGCCGACGGCCGCCCGGCACCAGTCCCGGGGTGCAGGGGCCCCGGGAAGCAGGGCGAGATCAATGAAGATCCCTCAGTGCCGGACCCGGGCGAGAGCCCGACCGACCGTCACACCGAACGGAGAGTGAGTCGGAATGTCCGCTAGTGCGGCAGCCGTCCCCACCGTGCGCCGGGGCAAGAGCGCACAGGTCAGGGTCCAGCGGTTCGGGGCCTTCCTGACCTCCATGATCATGCCGAACCTCCCGGCGTTCCTCGCCTGGGGCCTGATCACCACCCTGTTCATCGCCGCCGGCTGGACGCCCAACGGCATCCTCGGCGGGTTCGGCAACGCCGACGCGATGAGCTGGCAGGGTGCCGCGACCGCCCTGGCCCAGGCCAAGGACGGCACGACGTTCCACCAGTACGTCGGCCTCGTCGGCCCCATGATCACCTACCTGCTCCCGCTGCTCATCGCGAACGCGGGCGGCCGGCTGGTCTACAAGGACCGCGGTGCCGTGGTCGCCTCGATCGTCGCCGTCGGCATGATCGTGGGCTCCACCGTGCCGATGTTCCTCGGCGCCATGATCGTCGGCCCGGCCTCCGCCTGGGTGATGAAGAAGATCGACTCCATCTGGGCCGGCAAGATCCGTCCCGGCTTCGAGATGCTGGTCGACATGTTCTCCGCCGGCATCGCCGGCGCCGCTATGGCAGTCGGCGCGTTCTTCCTGTTCGCGCCGGTGATCACGTCCGTCAGCAAGGCGCTGGGGAGCGTCGTGGACGCCATGGCGTCCAACCAGCTCCTTCCGCTGATGAGCCTCATCGTCGAGCCGGCCAAGGTGCTGTTCCTCAACAACGCCATCGGCAACGGCGTGCTGGTGCCGCTCGGCGCGCAGCAGGTCACCCAGAACGGTCAGTCGCTGCTGTTCCTGGTCGAGGCGAACCCCGGCCCGGGCTTCGGCATCCTGCTGGCCTACGCCCTGCTCGGCGTCGGCGTCGCGAAGAGCTCGGCGCCCGGCGCGATCATCATCCAGTTCTTCGGCGGCATCCACGAGGTGTACTTCCCGTTCGTGCTGATGAAGCCGGCCCTGATCATCGCCGCGATCCTCGGCGGTGCGACCGGCGTGGCGACCAACGTCGTGTTCGGCTCCGGCCTGCGCGGTCCGGCGGCGCCCGGCTCGATCATCGCGGTTCTCGCGGCCACCCCACGGGGCAGCTACGTCGGCGTCATCCTCTCCGTGGTCCTGTCCGCCGCCGTGTCCTTCGTCGTGGCGGCCGTGATCCTGCGGGCGCAGCGTCGTCGCGACCTCGAGCTCGGTGAGTCCGGCGACCTGTCCGCGGCGATCGCTCAGACCGAGGCGAACAAGGGCAAGTCGAGCAGCGCGCTCGGCTCGCTGTCCGGTGCCGCTGCGGGCTCCGCGGCCGCGCCGGTCGCGTCCGGTCCGATCCACTCGATCGTCTTCGCCTGCGACGCGGGCATGGGATCGAGCGCGATGGGCGCCAGCATCCTGCGCGACAAGCTGCGCAAGGCGGGGCTGTCGGACATCTCGGTGGTCAACAAGGCCGTGGCGAACCTCGAGGACGGGGCGGACATCGTCATCAGCCAGAGCGAGCTGACCGACCGCGCCCGCCGGCACGCGCCGACCTCGCGGCACCTGTCCGTCGACAACTTCCTCGCCAGCCCGGTCTACGACCAGGTCGTCGCGGAGGCGAAGGCGGCGGCGGCACCGGCCGGCGACAGGAGCGCCTCGTGACGGACGTCCTGACCCGGGACCTCGTCGTGGTGCCGGGCACGGCCCGGACCAAGGACGAGGCCATCCGGGAGGCCGGTGAGCTCCTGGTCCATGCCGGAGCCGTCACACCGGCCTACGTGGAGGCGATGGCCGAGCGGGAGAGGTCCATGTCGACGTACATGGGCAGCTTCCTGGCCATCCCGCACGGGACGGACGAGAGCAAGGGGCAGATCGTCCGATCGGCCCTGTGCCTGGTCCGGTACGACGAGCCCATCGAGTGGGGCCCGGACAAGCCCGTCCGGGTCGTGGTGGGCATCGCCGGAGTCGGCGACGAGCACCTGGCGATCCTGTCGAAGATCGCTCTGGTGTTCGCCGACCCCGAGCAGGCGGCACGCGTGCTCGAGGTGAAGGACGCCGACGAGCTGTACCAGCTCATCTCCTCGGTGAACGAGGCCTGACGGGCCCCTGCGGTCGGTTCCTGGGCTGGTGACGCGGTCCGGGAGCCGAGGGGCGAAGGGCGTCGCGGTCGTGGTGCGGAGATCACTCCAGAAGGTCTCCGCACCGCGCCCGCGGCGCCCTTCGCCATGCCCCGTCGCGGTGGTGGCGGCCGGAGCCGGACGCCGCTCGTCTGGCGCGGGCGCCGTCCGCGCGGGACGCTCGGGCGTGTGCCGGGACGTGCGCGGACGCACGGCGTGCATGCGATCCCACAGCCCCGGACATCCGGAGCGGTGGACGATGTCCGATCAGTGCGGCCGAATGGGACCGAGGTCCCAATCTCGGCTCGATGGTGCCCGATCGGACCCGGGTGTGTCCGAGTCTGCTTGCTTAGGGTTGACATCCGGCGCCGTGGGCGACAGTCTCACTGGCACGGACGCGGCGCAGGGCCCGTCCGGTCTGAGGACGACGGAGTCACCGTGTACGCACCGGAGCGGCACCAGCAGATCCTGGCGCGGGCGCGCAGCGAGGGGCGGGTCGACGTCGCCTCGCTGGCGATCGAGCTCGACGTCACGCCCGAGACCGTGCGCCGCGACCTGACCGCGCTCGAGCGCCACGGCCTGGTGCGCCGGGTGCACGGCGGCGCGATCCCGGTCGAGCGCCTCGGCTTCGAGCCCGGCATCGCCGACCGCGAGGGTGTCCTGTCCGGGGAGAAGGAGCGGATCGCCAAGGCGGCGCTCGACGAGCTGCCCGACGGCGGCGCGATCATCCTCGACGCCGGCACCACCACCGTGCGGCTGGCCGAGCTGCTGCCCACCGACCGGGAGCTGACGGTGGTGACGCACGCCCTGCCGGTCGCCACGGTGCTGGCCACCCGGCAGGGCATCACGTTGCACCTGGTCGGCGGCACGGTGCGCGGTCGCACGCTTGCCGCCGTCGGCACCTGGGCCCTGCGGGACCTGAGCGACATCCACGCCGACGTCGCGTTCCTCGGCACCAACGGGATCAGCGTCGAGCACGGCCTGACCACACCGGACCTGGCCGAGGCGTCCGTCAAGCGGGCGCTCGTCGCGGCTGCTCGCCGCACCGTCGTCCTGGCCGACCACACCAAGGTCGGCCGCGCGGACTTCGTCCACGTGGCGCCGATCGGGGCCGTCGATACGCTGATCACGGATGCCGGCGTCGACGGCGAGCTCGCCGAGGAGCTGGAGTCGGCCGGGCTGCGGGTGGTGCGCGCATGATCGTCACGCTGACCCCCAACCCCAGCCTGGACCGGGCCCTGGACGTCGACCGCCTCGAGGTCGGCGAGGTGAACCGCGCGCACGCCGCGCACGTGCACCCCGGCGGCAAGGGCATCAACGTGTCCCGGGTGCTGGCCCGCCAGGGCGTGGAGACCGCCGCGGTGCTGCCCGTCGGCGGCGCCGACGGCGACTACCTGGTCCGGCTGCTGCACGAGCACCGGGTGCCGGCCGTGCCCGTGCCGATCGCGGGGGACACCCGCACCAACCTCACGCTGGTCGACTCCCGTGGCACCACCACCAAGGTGAACGCTCCCGGACCGCAGCTGTCGGCGGCCGAGGTGGACACCCTGCTCGGCGCGGTCGAGGCGCAGCTGGTCAGCCGCCCGGCGGCCCTGGTGGCCGCAGGCAGCCTGCCGGCCGGGGCGGGGGAGTCGTTCTTCGTCCGGCTGGCGGGGCTCGCGGCCCGGTACAGCGTGCCGCTGGTGCTGGACACCTCGGGCACCCCGTTCACGCGAGCCGTCCGCGCCGGCGGGCTGTGCCTGGTCAAGCCGAACGACGAGGAGCTGGCGGACCTGGTGGGTCGCGAGCTGACCACGGTCGGCGACGTGGTGGGTGCCGCACGCGAGGTGATGTCCGCCGGCACGAGCGCCGTGCTGGTCAGCCTCGGTGCCCACGGCGCCCTGCTGGTCCTGGCGGAGGGCACGTGGTGGGCCGGCGGCCCGGCCCTCGTGCCGCTGTCGACCGTCGGCGCCGGTGACACCACCCTGGCCGGCTACCTGGGCGCCACGGGCACCCCGGGCGAGCGGCTGCGTGCCGCCGTGGCCTGGGGCCGGGCCGCCGTGATGATGCCCGGCACGGCCGTGCCGGACCCCGCAGACGTCGACGTGGACGCCGTCCGCGTCGTCGAGGACCCCGATCCCCGCCTCGCCCTGAAGGAGCTGTGACATGAGCACCTCGTTGATCACCCCCGAGCTGGTCGCCGTGGACGTGGTCGCGGCGGACCGGGACGACGTGGTCCGCCAGCTGATCGCCAAGCTCGTCGCGGCGGGCCGCGTCACCGACGCCGAGGGCTTCGCCGCGGACGTGAAGGCGCGCGAGGCGCAGATGGCCACGGGCATGCCGGGCGGTATCGGTCTGCCGCACGCCCGTTCGCAGTACGTGACCGTCCCGAGCCTGGCGCTGGGCAAGGTGCCGGGCGGCGTGGACTTCGGCGCGCCCGACGGGCCCGCCACTCTCGTGTTCCTCATCGCGGCGCCCGCCTCCGGCGACGCCGACCACCTGAAGATCCTGGCGGCGCTCGCGCGCCGCCTGGTGCACCCGGAGTTCCGGCAGTCGCTGACCGACGCGCCGGACGCCGACACCGTTGCGCAGATCGTCACCAGAGAGGTGGTCCCAGCATGAAGTTCGTCGCCGTGTCGTCATGCCCCACCGGCATCGCGCACACGTACATGGCTGCGGAGGCCCTCGAGCAGGCCGGCAGGGCTGCCGGGCACGAGGTCCACGTCGAGACGCAGGGCGCGGCGGGCTCGGTCCCGCTCGACCCGGCGCTCATCGCCGAGGCGGACGGCGTGATCTACGCCGCGGACCTGGACGTGCAGGGCAAGGAGCGGTTCGCCGGCAAGCCGATCACGGACGTCGGCGTGAAGAAGGCGGTGCACGACGCCCCCGGGGTGATCGCCCAGGCGGTGGCCGCCGTCGAGGCGGCGCGCGCCGCGGGCACGGCCCCGGCTGCGGGGGCCGCCGCAGCGCCCGTCCCGCTCGCAGCCGCACCCGTGCGGCACGTCGGCGTGGGACACCGCATCCGGCAGTACCTGATGACCGGCGTGTCGTACATGATCCCGTTCGTCGCCGCGGGCGGCATCCTCATCGCGATCGGGTTCCTGATCGCGACCGTGGCGTGGCCGTCCAACGGCGCCATCGAGGTCACCAAGGTGGTGGACGGCACCAACGGTGCGGCGTTCGCCAAGTGGATCGCCGACGGGTTCTCGGTCGGGTCGGCGCAGGCCTGGGCCGTGCTGCTCTTCTGGATCGGCAAGTGGGCCTTCGCCTTCCTGATCCCGGCGCTGTCCGCGTACATCGCCTACGGCATCGCCGACCGGCCTGGCATCGTGCCCGGCATGGTGGGCGGCTTCGCGGCGGGTCTGGTCGGGGCCGGATTCCTCGGCGGCATCGTCACCGGCTTCCTCGGCGGCTTCCTGGCC
>NCKG01000094.1:0-7741 GCA_002279095.1 Cellulomonas sp. 14-74-6 | reverse complement strand
AGCAGATCCGTGCGCTGGGCGTGCAGGTGGCGCTGGACGCCGCGGCGGGACGTGTCGTCACCGTCACGGCGATCGACAACCTGGTCAAGGGCACTGCCGGCGGTGCGCTGCAGTCGTTGAACCTGGCCCTCGGCCTGCCCGAGGTCCTCGGCCTCCCTCTGGACGGAGTGGCACCGTGACGGACCATCTCGCCGACGCCCTGGTCGGCACCAGCCCGGGCGCGTCACCCGGCGTGACGGCGCCCGCCGGGTTCCGCGCCTCGGGCGTGGTCGCCGGGCTGAAGCCCTCCGGCCGGCCGGACCTGGCGCTGGTGGTGAACGACGGGCCTGCGCAGGTCGGCGCGGGGGTGTTCACCACCAACCGCGTGGTGGGGCACCCGGTGGTGTGGTCGCGGCAGGTCGTCAGCGACGGCGTCGTGTCGGCCGTCGTGCTCAACTCCGGCTCGGCGAACGTGTGCACCGGTCCCGAGGGTTTCGTGCACGTGCACGAGACCGCCGAGAAGGTGGGCGACGTGCTCGGCATCTCGTCCGGCGACGTCGTGGTGGCGTCGACGGGTGTGATCGGCCAGCCCGTCCCGATCGACGCGCTGCTCGCCGGGGTCGACACGGCGGCTGCGGCGTTGTCGACGGACGGCGGCCTCGCGGCGGCCACGGCGATCATGACCACCGACACGGTGGCCAAGACGGCGCACGTCTCCGTCGAGACGCCGGACGGTACGTGGACCGTCGGCGGCATGGCCAAGGGCGCGGGCATGCTCGCTCCGGCCCTCGCCACGATGCTCGTGGTGCTCACCACCGACGCCCAGGTCGATGCGGGCGGCCTGCGCACCGCCCTCCAGGGTGCGACCCGAACCACGTTCGACCGGGTGGACTCCGACGGCTGCATGTCGACGTCCGACACGGTGGTGCTGCTCGCGTCGGGCGCCTCCGGCGTCCTGCCGGACTACGTCCAGTTCGCCGACGCCGTGCGGCAGGTGTGCGCCTCGCTGGCCCGGCAGCTCGTGGCCGATGCGGAGGGCGCCAGCCACGACCTCGCGGTGCACGTCGTCGGCGCGTCGTCCGAGGCCGCCGCGGTGGCCGTCGGACGCGCGGTCACGCGGTCGAACCTGGTGAAGACCGCCGTCTTCGGCAACGACCCCAACTGGGGCCGCGTGCTGGCGCAGATCGGCACGGTGCCGGAGTCCGTCGCGCCGTTCGACCCGGACCAGGTCGACGTGACGGTCAACGGGGTGCAGGTGTGCCGCGCCGGCGGCGCCTGGGCCGACCGCTCCAGCGTCGACCTCGCGTCCAACCGGGAGGTCCACATCGAGATCGACCTCCACGCCGGCACGGCCGACGCGACGGTGTGGACCAACGACCTGACCCACGGCTACGTCCACGAGAACAGCGCGTACACCACATGACCCAGATCCCGCTCCCGGACGACGCCGACTTCGACACGCGCACCGACCTGCGCCCGGACCAGAAGGCGGAGGTGCTGATCCAGGCCCTGCCCTGGCTGCGCAGGTTCAGCGGTGCCCTCGTCGTCGTGAAGTACGGCGGCAACGCGATGGTGGACGACGAGCTCAAGCGCGCGTTCGCAGCCGACATGGTGTTCCTGCGGCAGGTCGGCCTGCGGCCCGTCGTCGTGCACGGCGGCGGACCGCAGATCAACGCGATGCTCGAGCGGCTGGACATCGCCAGCGAGTTCCGCGGCGGCCTGCGCGTCACCACGCCGGAGGCGATGGACGTCGTCCGCATGGTGCTCACCGGACAGGTGTCCCGGGAGCTGGTCGGGCTGCTCAACGCGCACGGGCCGCACGCGGTCGGTCTCTCGGGGGAGGACGGCGGGCTGCTGCAGGCCCGGCGGAGCAACGTCGTGCTGGACGGCGAGGAGGTCGACGTGGGCCTGGTCGGCGACGTCGTGCAGGTCAACCCCGGCGCGGTCCTGGACCTGCTCGACGCCGGGCGGATCCCCGTGGTGTCCACGGTCGCACCGGACATCGAGGACCCCACCCAGGTGCTCAACGTGAACGCGGACACGGCTGCCGCCGCGCTCGCGATCGCCCTCGGCGCCCGCAAGCTCGTCATCCTCACCGACGTCGAGGGCCTGTACACCGACTGGCCGGACCGCAGCTCACTGGTCCGGCGCATCCGCGCCAGCACCCTGGAGGCGCTGTTGCCGCAGCTGGACTCGGGGATGCGGCCGAAGATGGAGGCCTGCTGGCGGGCGGTCCGCGGCGGCGTCGGGCGGGCCCACGTCATCGACGGCCGGCAGCCGCACTCGATCCTGGTCGAGGTGTTCACCTCCGACGGCGTCGGCACCATGGTGCTGCCGGACGAGGAGCTGCCGGAGGCGCCGGCCACCGCGCCCGTGCCGGTGGTGCTGGCATGACCGCCGCACGCCACGTGGCGGTCGGCGCCGGGGACGACGCGCTGCACACCGCCACCGAGGGTGGCTCCGTCGCGGAGTGGACCGATCGGTACACCCACGCCGTGATGGACACGTTCGGACCGCCGCAGCGCGTGCTGGTGCGGGGCGAGGGTGCGTGGGTCTGGGACGCGGACGGTCGTCGGTACCTCGACCTGCTCGGCGGCATCGCCGTGAACGCCCTCGGCCACGCGCACCCGACCCTCACCGCCGCGATCAGCGCACAGCTCGGCACGCTCGGCCACGTCTCCAACTTCTTCGCCAGCCCCACGCAGGTGGCGCTCGCCGAGCGGCTGCTGGCGATCGCCGGTGCGCCGGCCGGCTCGCGGGTCTTCTTCAGCAACTCGGGCACCGAGGCCAACGAGGCGGCCGTCAAGCTGACCCGACGGCACTCCGCCGGCTCGCGCCCGCGGCTGCTCGCGCTCGAGGGCGCCTTCCACGGCCGTTCGATGGGTGCCCTTGCGCTGACCCACAAGGCGGCCTACCGGGAGCCGTTCGAGCCCCTGCCACCGGGGGTGGAGTTCCTGCCGTTCGGGGACACGGACGCGCTCGAGGCGGCGTTCACCACGGACGGCGAGAAGGTCGCGGCGCTGTTCCTGGAGCCGGTGCAGGGCGAGGCGGGCGTGCGGACGCTCCCCCCGGGCTACCTCGCACTGGCGCGCCGGCTCACCGAGCAGAACGGTGCTCTGCTGGTGCTCGACGAGGTCCAGTCCGGCATGGGTCGCACGGGCCGGTGGTTCGCCTTCCAGCACCCGCACATCGGCGGCGGCGTCGTGCCTGACGTCGTGACGGTGGCCAAGGGTCTCGGCGGCGGGTTCCCGGTCGGAGCGCTGATCGCGTTCGGCGAGCACGCCGCCGCGTGCCTGGGGCGCGGCCAGCACGGGACGACCTTCGGTGGCAACCCGGTGGCCGCGGCCGCTGCGCTCGCCACCATGGGCGTGATCGAACGTGACGGTCTGCTTGCCCACGTGCGCGACCTGGGGGAGTGGTGGCGTGCCGCCCTCGCCTCGACCGGGAACCCCTTGGTCGGCACCGTGCGCGGCGAGGGTCTCCTGATCGCCGTCGAGCTGACGGGGCCCGTGGCCGCCGCCGTCGCGGCACGGGCGCTCGAGGCGGGCTACATCGTCAACCCGTGCACGCCGACCGTGCTCCGGCTGGCGCCGCCGTACGTGCTCAGCCGTGAGCAGGCCGGCACCTTCGTCGACTTCCTCGCCGGCGTGCCGGCCGACCTGGGCCAGGAGGCCAGCTGATGGCGCACTTCCTTCGTGACGACGACCTCACGCCGGCCCAGCAGGCCGAGGTCCTGCGGCTGGGCCTCGAGCTGCGCGCCGACCGGTTCGCGCGGCGGCCGCTTCAGGGACCGCGAGCCGTCGCGGTGATCTTCGACAAGCCGACCCTGCGCACGCAGGTGTCGTTCACCACAGGCGTCGCCGAGCTGGGCGGCTACCCCGTGGTCGTCGACGGGAACCTGGCCCGGATCGGCGTTCGTGAGTCCGTCGCGGACACCGCGCGGGTGCTGGGCCGTCAGGTCGCGGCCATCGTCTGGCGCACGCACGCCCAGGCGCGGATCGAGGAGATGGCGGCCGAGGCGGGCGTCCCGGTCGTGAACGCGCTGACGGACGACTTCCACCCGTGCCAGGTGCTGGCCGACCTGCTGACCGTCGCGCAGCACCGTGGCGGGGTGGGGGAGCTGCCCGGGCGGACGCTGACGTACATCGGCGACGGCTCGAACAACATGGCGCACTCGTACCTGCTCGGCGGCGCGACGGCGGGCCTGCACGTGCGGATCGGCACACCGCAGGAGTACGGGCCGGCCGCGGAGGTGCTCGCCGCGGCGCAGGGGGTCGCGGCGGTCACCGGCGGTTCGGTCACCGTGGTGCACGACCGTGCCGAGGCGGTGGCCGGCGCCGACGTGGTGGCCACGGACACGTGGGTGTCGATGGGCCAGGAGGGCGAGTCGCAGCAGCGGCAGCTGCCGTTCGTCCCCTTCCAGCTCGACGCGGCCACGCTGGCCCTGGCTGCGCCCGACGCCCTGGTCCTGCACTGCCTGCCGGCCTACCGAGGCAAGGAGATCACGGCGGAGGTGCTCGACGGGCCCCAGTCGGTGGTGTGGGACGAGGCCGAGAACCGGCTGCACGCCCAGAAGGCGCTGCTGACGTACCTGCTGCAGGGGCAGGCATGACCACCACGTCGGTACCGGCGACGAAGGCCGCTCGACAGGCGCTCGTCACGGCGCTGCTGGCACGGCAGCAGGTTCACTCCCAGGTCGAGCTCGCCGAGCTGCTCGCCGCCGAGGGCGTGACGGTGACGCAGGCGACCCTGTCCCGCGACCTCGTCGAGCTGCAGGCCGTCAAGGTGCGCCACCAGGGCACCCTCGTCTACGCCGTGCCGGTCGAGGGCGGCGGCCGTGCCACCCTGCAGGCCGAGAGCACCGAGGTCCTGGCGGCCCGACTGGCCCGGCTCTGCGCCGAGCTCGTGGTCACCGCAGAGGCGTCCGGCCCGCTCGTCGTGCTGCGCACGCCGCCCGGCGGTGCGCAGTTCCTCGCCTCGGCGATCGACCACTCGACCATGCCGGGCGTGCTCGGCACGATCGCGGGTGACGACACCGTCCTGGTGATCGCCGCCGAGTCGGACACCGGCGCAGCGGTGGCCCAGCGGTTCCTCGACCTCGCGGCAGGGCGTGACTCCACGCGAGAATTCGCACGAGACAAGGACGTGATGTGAGCAAGGTTCTGACGCAGCTCCCGGTCGGCGAGCGGGTGGGCATCGCCTTCTCCGGCGGCCTGGACACCTCGGTGGCCGTCGCCTGGATGCGGTTCAAGGGCGCGATCCCGTGCACCTACACCGCGGACCTCGGCCAGTACGACGAACCGGAGATCGAGCAGGTGCCCGGCCGCGCCATGGCGTACGGCGCGGAGCTGTCGCGCGCCGTCGACTGCAAGGCCGCGCTGGTCGAGGAGGGTCTGGCCGCCATCGCGTGCGGCGCCTTCCACATCAGGAGCGGCGGCCGCTCGTACTTCAACACGACGCCGCTGGGCCGGGCCGTCACCGGCACCCTGCTGGTCCGCGCCATGCAGTCCGACGGCGTCGACATCTGGGGCGACGGGTCCACCTTCAAGGGCAACGACATCGAGCGGTTCTACCGGTACGGGCTGCTCGCCAACCCCAACCTGCGGATCTACAAGCCGTGGCTGGACCAGGACTTCGTCACCGAGCTCGGGGGACGTGCGGAGATGAGCCAGTTCCTCGTCGACCACGACCTGCCGTACCGCGACAGCGCGGAGAAGGCCTACTCGACGGACGCGAACATCTGGGGCGCCACCCACGAGGCCAAGACGCTGGAGCACCTCGACGTGTCGCTCGAGACGGTCGAGCCGATCATGGGCGTGCGGTTCTGGGACCCGGCGGTGCCGATCGAGACCGAGGACGTCACGATCGCGTTCGAGCGCGGCCGGCCGGTGGCGATCGACGGGGTGCGGTACAGCGACCCGGTGGCGCTCGTCCGGCAGGCGAACGCGATCGGCGGTCGGCACGGCCTGGGCATGTCCGACCAGATCGAGAACCGGATCATCGAGGCGAAGTCGCGCGGCATCTACGAGGCGCCCGGCATGGCGCTGCTGTTCGCGGCCTACGAGCGGCTCGTCAACGCGATCCACAACGAGGACACCGTCGCCACCTACCACAACGAGGGTCGGCGGCTGGGCCGGCTGCTCTACGAGGGCCGGTGGCTGGACCCGCAGTCGCTCATGGTGCGCGAGTCGATCCAGCGGTGGATCGCCTCGGTCGTCACGGGCGAGGTGACGTTGCGGCTGCGGCGCGGGGAGGACTACACGATCCTGCGCACCGACGGGCCCGGCTTCTCCTACCACCCGGAGCGGTTGTCGATGGAGCGCACCGAGTCCGCCGCCTTCGGGCCGACCGACCGGATCGGCCAGCTGACGATGCGCAACCTCGACATCGCCGACTCGCGCGCGAAGCTCGAGCTCTACGCGAGCCAGCCCGTCGACCAGGGCCAGGTGCTCGTCGAGCACGGCACGCTCTTCGGCGCGCTGCCCGCCGGTGGCGCGGACGTCATCGCGACGAACCCGGCGGTGGTCGGCGACGAGGAGGCGGCGCTGGACGCCGCCGCGATGGAAGTCGGGACGGACTGACGTGGCCGCTCCGGATTCGTTCGCTCGGTCCGCCACGATCGCCGGCGCCTTGTGGGGCGGCCGGTTCGCCTCCGGGCCTGCGGACGCCCTCGCCGCGCTCTCGAGGTCGACGCAGTTCGACTGGCGGCTGGCCGGCGAGGACATCGCCGGGTCGGTGGCGCACGCGCACGTGCTGCACAAGGCCGGCCTGCTGTCCGACGAGGACACGGACCGGATGGTGGCGGCGCTGGAGGCGCTGCGCGCCGACGTGGAGTCCGGCGCGTTCGGACCGGCACCGGACGACGAGGACGTCCACGGTGCTCTCGAGCGCGGGTTGATCGAGCGGGCGGGCGCCGAGCTCGGCGGCCGGCTGCGTGCCGGCCGCAGCCGCAACGACCAGATCGCCACGCTGGTGCGGATGTACCTGCGCCGCCAGGCTCGCGTTCTCACCACCCTGGTGCTCGACGTCGTGGACGCGCTCATCGGCCAGGCGGAGGCCGCGGGCGACGCCCCCATGCCCGGCCGGACCCACCTGCAGCACGCCCAGCCGGTGCTGCTGGCGCACCACCTGCTGGCGCACGCGTGGCCGCTGCTCCGCGACGTCCAGCGGTGGCAGGACTGGGACGCGCGCGCCGCGCTGTCCCCGTACGGCTCGGGAGCGCTCGCGGGCTCGTCCCTCGGTCTCGACCCGGTTGCCGTCGCGGCCGAGCTGGGCTTCGCCGGACCCGTGGAGAACTCGATCGACGGCACCGCCTCGCGGGACGTCGTCGCCGAGTTCGCGTTCGTGGCCGCGATGGTCGCCGTCGACCTCTCCCGGATCGCCGAGGACGTGATCCTGTGGTCGACGAAGGACTTCGGGTTCGCCCATCTGGACGACGCGTACTCCACCGGGTCGAGCATCATGCCGCAGAAGAAGAACCCGGACGTGGCCGAGCTCGCCCGTGGCAAGGCCGGCCGTCTCGTCGGCGACCTGACCGGCCTGCTCACGACGCTGAAGGGCCTGCCGCTGGCCTACAACCGGGATCTGCAGGAGGACAAGGAGCCGGTCTTCGACCAGGTCGACCAGCTCACCGTCCTGCTGCCCGCGTTCGCCGGGATGGTCGCCACCCTCCGGTTCGACACCGAGCGGATGTCGGCGGTCGCACCGCAGGGCTTCTCGCTGGCGACGGACGTCGCGGAGTGGCTCGTCCGGTCCGGGGTGC
>NCKG01000387.1:0-1022 GCA_002279095.1 Cellulomonas sp. 14-74-6 | reverse complement strand
GTGCTCGGCCGCGGTCGACGGTGGTGAACGTCACAGGGGCGCCGAACGGGGCTTGCTCGCGCACGTGCCGCTCGAGCGCCGCGAGTGCGGCGTCCGGGTCCTGACCGGGGGCCACGCGCAGCGACAGCAGCGCCGACGCACGCGGGGCGATCGTGTTGGACGCGGTGGCGACGCGCGGTGCGTCCAGGCCGATCACGCCGAGCGCCGGCCTGGTCCACAGGCGTGCGGTGATCGGCCCACTGCCTGCCAGCCGCACGCCGTCCAGGACACCGGCGTCGGCGCGGAACGTGTCCTCGTCGTCGTCGACCACCGGGTCCGGGCCCTGCACCAGGCCCGCGACCGCGACGGCGCCCTCGTCGTCGTGCAGCGTGGCGATCAGCCGCGCGAGCAGCGTCGGGGCGTCGAGCACCGGGCCCCCGTACATCCCCGAGTGGATCGGGTGGTCGAGCACGGCGACGTCGACCACCGCCGACACCAGACCACGCAGCGACGTGGTCAACCCCGGGACGCCCACCTTCCAGTTGGTCGCGTCGGCGACGACGACGACGTCCGCCGCGAGCGCCTCCCGGTGCGTGCGCAGGAACTCCAGGAACGTCGGGGAGCCGACCTCCTCCTCCCCCTCGACGAACACGGTCACGCCCACGCCGAGCTCACCGGCCAGCGCACGCAGCGCGCCGACGTGCGCCACCACG
Organism: Cellulomonas sp. 14-74-6; assembly: GCA_002279095.1. GTDB lineage: Bacteria > Actinomycetota > Actinomycetes > Actinomycetales > Cellulomonadaceae > Cellulomonas. The sequence goes on along the minus strand of NCKG01000387.1, from coordinate 330 downwards.
CCCGCCTTGTCGTCCGCGGCCCCACGACCGAACAGCCGGTCGCCGCGGACCGTCGGCTCGAACGGTGCCGTCTGCCACTCCCCGACCTCCCCGGCGGGCTGCACGTCGTGGTGCGCGTAGAGCAGCACCGTGGGCGCGCCGGTGGGAGCTGCGTGGTGACCGACCACCGCGGGAGCGCCCCCCGGCACGCGCAGCACCGTCGCGTCCTCCAGCCCGGCGCCCCGCAGCAGCGCGGCGACGGCCTCGGCGCTCTGCTCGACGAAGGCCTGGTCGAACTCCCGGTTGGAGACGCTGGGGATGCGGACCAGCGCCTCCAGGTCGCTCCGCAGC